>JALOPC010000034.1 GCA_025454095.1 Syntrophales bacterium
TCTTCGGGGCGAAGGTCTTCGACGTCCCCTGGCGCGACGACTTCGCCGAGGCGCGGAACGCTTCCCTGTCCAGGGCATCGGGAGACTGGGTCCTGGTGATCGACGCCGACGAGACCCTGTCGCCCCGGGACCACGCGGCGCTCCGGAACCTGATCCGCAAGAGCCCGAAAGGGATCGGCGGCTACGATCTCGCCACGCGCAACTACGTCATCGAGGCGAACACCGCGGGGTGGACGGCCAATGACGGTTCCTACCCCGACGAAGAAGCGGGGACGGGCTGGTATGCCAATCGTAAAGTGCGGCTTTTCCGAAATGACCCCCGGGTCCGTTTCACGGGGGCCGTGCACGAACTTGTCGAAGCATCGATCACCCGGGCAAAAATGAAAATCGCGGCCTGCGATGTACCCGTTCACCACACGGGCAAGCTCGATCGGGCCCGCGTCGCCGAGAAGGGCGAGCGCTACTTCGAGCTGGGGATGAAAAAGATCGCGGAGACGGGCGGCACGCCCCGGTCGATTCTCGAACTGGCCATTCAGGCCGGCGAATTGGGCCGCTACGACGACGCCGTCGATCTCTGGAGGCGATTCCTCGACGGCAACCCGGGCCAGGAAGTCAACCGCGCCTGCGTCAATCTGATCAACGCCTGCCTGAACGCGGACCGGTTCGACGAGGCGCTCACGGAAGCCCGGAAGGCGGGGGCGCTCGGAAACGGCACGAGGGAGCTGCTGCTGAACTGCGCCGCCGCCGAATTTTTCGCGGGGGATCTCCGAAAGACCGTCCGCATGACCCAGAGACTTTTGCAGAAAAACCCGGACTACCCGCCTGCGATGGGTCTGTCGGCCATGTCCCTCGCCCTGACCGGTCAAGAGGAACAAAGCCTGGCGGTCCTGCGGCACTTGCAGGAAAATGGGTTCGAAACACGATCCCAGCTCCTGCCGGCCATCGAAAAACTCAGAACAGCGGGAAGGAGTGAACAGGCCGATCGGCTGCTGGACCTTGTCGACCGCCATTTTCCGGCGACAGCCGGGTATCCCGCCCCCGCGTCGGACGGGCTGTCGGGTCAGGATCGGGTGTGTCTGCCGCGGTGAATCCGGGCCAGGATGTCCGCATCCGCGCATTCCCTCTTCCGGGAACATAACGAATAGCGGGCCTCTCTGCGGGTTCCGGGCTTGAGGCCCCGAGAAATGAACAAAAAGGCGGCCCGATGGATTTCGGGCCGCCTTCCTTCGTCTCGTGTCTGGAGTGCCGCGCTCAGTCTTCGACGTCTCCGCTGGGGGAGCCCCTCAACCCGGCTGCGAGGTTGAGGTTGATGTTGATGACGGCGTTGAGCTTGGCCGGATTCGGGTAGGCCATGACCTCGAAGATGCGCCGGTCGATGAATCGGCTCAGGGTCAGGATCTTCTGCCGCAGATCCACGGGCATCGGGTGGTCCTTTCGGGTGATCTCCGCCTGGAAGATGCTCCAGATGAGCTGATTGAACCGCAGCGCCTCGTTGAGCATGCCGTTGCTGCCGCCCCGGGTCCAGTTCTCCTGGCAGTCGCGGAGCATCAGCGCGCCCTTCGTGAGGACCGCCGCTTCCGCTTCACGGTCCGACATGACCATCTTATGGGTGTTCTGATAGGCCTGAACCTGAGTCTGCATGTTGGATGATCCTCTTCTCTTCGTTGATGAGTTTCCGGGTCAGTTTGAGAGCCTCGTAGTAGCGCCCCCCCATAATGTGTTCGTTGATGGCATCGATGAGATCGAGCAGGCTCGGGGCAGCCCTGACGAGGTCCCGGACCAGGGCCCAGTAGGTCTCCTGATGCCCCTCGAGATTGCCGCCTTCCACGTACATGAGCTGGATGAGGAAATAGACCCGCTTGCAGGGGGTGTCGGCCTCCTCGAGGCTCATGATGTTCTTCCCCCGGAGGATCGGAACGTTGTTCTCGAGGACCCACTCCGACCGCGAGTCGCCGTTCTGGATGACGGCTCCCCCCAGGATGAACCGCTCGCGCGGTTTCAGTTCGATTCTCAGTGCCATGGGATCACGCGAGCAGCGCCACCAGCTCCGAGCGCAGGGTGGTGATGCTCCCCAGCGTCTCGATGGCCAGCGACTGTTTGAGTTGCAGGCTCGTCACCTGGGCGGCCGTCTCGTTGACGTCGTCCGCTTCGAGGGTTTCCGCGTAGGACGTGTAGAAAGCAGCCGTCTCCACGTTGGACGATTTCGCCCGGGCAATGGCGGCCGCATCGTTGCTGAGGGATTCCCTGCGCTGCCGCAGGACGGCCTTTGCGTTCTCGAGATTGGCTGCGATATCGTCAAGCTTCTGCCGGCTCAGCGGGCCCCCGGCCTGGCCGTCCTCGGTCAGGTCCGCCTCGGTCAGTTCGGGGACGTCGAGCCCCGTCGGCCCCGTGTGGACCTCCTGCCGCCCGATCGTCCGGGCATCGCCCCGCTCGTTGACGATGACCGGCCACGAATCCGGGACGTCGGTCGAGGCGGGATCGGCCATGATCGCCTGTCCCAGGTCGTCACCCGGCGGGATCGTCAGCTGATCGATGAGCTGCCGGATCCCGTTGAAGCTCCGGAGCATCTTGATCCGCTCCTCGGCATTGTCCCCCTCGGGGTAGGGCGGAAACAGCTTGACGATCTCGATCATCTGATCCAGGTGCTCTTCGATCGTCGCCATGGCCTGATCGGAGCCCCGGATGCTGATTGCGACGGACTCGAGGCCGGAGTTGACGGCCTGGAGATGCCCGTCGACCGAGCGCCCCTGCTGGCTGGATGCCCACCGGACCGGGTCGTCGGCTGCGGCGTTGATCTTCTTGCCCGTGCTCATGCGCTTCGTCGCGATGTCGATCGACGATTTCGCCTGTTCGGCGGCAATCAGCGCCCGGTCTATGGCTGTTCGGATTCCTTCCATAACGCTCCCTCCTGCATGGCAGGCATGGGGAGGGGCACGAGGCCCCTCCTCATGCTGCGCCTATGCGAGAGTTTAAGCCTGCATGGGGGCCTGACTCGAGGGGAGATAGGCGCTCCCGCTCAGGTCCCCGTTACTAAAACAACCTCAGGACCGACTGCGCCGCCTGGGCCGAGAGGCTGAGAGCCGTCGTCCCCAGGGACTGCCGGACCTGGAGCATGAGCATGTTGGCGCCCTCCTCGTTCGTGTCGGCTGCCGTGAGCGAGGTCGCGCCCTCCGTCAGGACGTTGATCATCCCCTGCGTGAAGCTGTTCCGCGTGGTGATGATGTTGAGGTTGGAGGACAGGGTCTTCGCCTCGGAGCGCAGCGTGGTGAGGGCCGCGTCGAGGTCGGTAATGGCCGCGTTGATGTTGGCGTCGCTCGCCCAGCTGCTGGCCGCCGCGTCGATGGCCAGGCCGGAGGTCGAGGCGTCGAAGCCCGTGATCGACAGCGTGTTGGTGCCGTCCTCGTTGAACTTGACTTCGAGGGTGCCGGAATCCAGGAGGTTCGTCCCCTTGTAGCCGGAGTCTTCGGCAAGCTGGTCGATCTGCGTCCGGATCGAGCCGAACTGCGTCGCCAGGGTGGAGCGCTCCGTGGTCCCCGCCGAGAGGGCCGACTGGGCAATACCCTTGGCGCTCGCGATCAGGTCGGTGATGGCGGTGATGCCCTCGTTGGCCGACTTGACCGTCTGGATGGCCTCGCCCATGCCGTCCTTGCGGACGCTCAGGTCTTCGGCGCGGTCCATGTGGGACTTGGCGACGAAGTAGTTGGTCGCGTTGTCCAGGGGGCTGTTCACCCTCTTGCCGCTGGCGAGACGTTCCTGGGTTCGGTTGAGAAGCTCGACGGTGCTCTGAAGGCTGACGAGGTTGCTCCGCATTCCGGAGGTCAAAGAGATGTCACTGATAGCCATGAATCAAGTCTCCTTTTCTGGGTTTTGTGGCCGGCATTCTTGCCGGCGGGTACGAAAGAGCGTCGGGATTTTGTTTGGATTGAACCCCCTCTTGCGGGTCCGATTCCGGTTGTGTGGTCCACCTCCTTTCCGGATTTCACAGCCCTTTCACCGTTACATATCGACCCCTTTCCCGGGAAACTTGAGCCCTTTTACGTCAGGTAGTCCAGGATCGTCATCTTTCCGATCTGGATGGCCATGGTATAGGACGACTGCAGGACCGTCTCCTGCATCTTGAACTCGACGGCGATCTTCTCGAGATCGACATCCTCCGTCTCCGAGAGCAGCCCGCTGATCTTGTTGTCGAGGACCTGGTAGTTTTCCTTGGAGATGTTGAGGCTGCGCATGCGCGACCCGCTCTCGGCCACGTACTGCCGGATGCCGTCCTGGGCGGTCGTGAGGAGAGCGACCTGGGCGTTGGCGCCTTCCCGGTCCCCCTGCTCCAGGGCCGTCTTCAGCGACTCCAGCGCCGCGAAGAGATCCACGGCGCCCCGGCCCCGGTCCGTGAAGGCCTCTTCCCCCGTGACGTTGTACGTCATCTGGCTGCCGCGGCCCGTGGCGACGGAGAGATCCTCCCCGTTTCCGCTGTAGACCCCCGGGGCATAGGCGTTCACGAAGAACAGATCGTTTTCGGCAAGCACATCCGTCGGGCCCGAGGCCGTAAAAGAAAAGACGAGCTCTTGCCCGGGCGTGTCGTCTACGGTAATCGTGCTTCCCCAGGATGCCGTCTGGACGGCTCCCCAGGTCTTGCCGCCGTCCGCGGAGATGCGGTAGTCGGCCTCGCCGACGGCGCCGGCGCCCACGAACTTCACCGCGTACGAGCGGTTCCGGTCCCCGCCGTAGGTGCCGCTCGAGGCGTCGAGTGCCACGGTCCCCGCGAAACCGTTGTTCCCCGCCGCCCGCGGCGTGTCGATGCGGGCATCGGTGGAACGGCCGCCGGGGTAGGCGTTGACGTAAAACAGATCCCCCGCCGTGAGTTCCGTGGTGCCGTCGTCGCCGAACCGCACGCTCAGGCCGTCGCCGAGGCTCACGGTCCCCGAGGCGGGAACGGTGGCCGCTGCGCCCCAGGTGGTCCCGCCGTCTTCGGACACTTCGTAGGTGGCCGTACCGGCCGCCCCGCCGGAGGCGATCCGCACGGTGTAGGTCTTGTCCTCCGTCCCCGTGTAGCTCCCGCCCGACCGGACGGAGCCGTCGAAGGCGTTGGCCGAGTTCGCCACGGGCAAAATGATCCGCCCGAAGGGGTCCCCCCCGGTGGCGGACCCCGCGAAGAGATAGCGGTCGCCGAACTTCGAATTCGCCAGCGAGAGGATCTCCTCCAGGAGCGATCCCACGTTCTGGGCGAGGATCTGCGAGGTTTCCGAGGACTGGTTGTTGACCCCGGCGCTGCGGGCCTCGGCGATCAGGTCGCCGATGTTTTCCAGCCGGGTCTCCGTCAGCTCCAGCCACGCACTGGCGTTTTCGATGTTGCGGTCGTACTGGGCGATGGATTCGCGAACGCTCCGGTAGTCCAGGACGCGGGTGGTCCCCACGGGGTCGTCCGACGGCCGGTTGATCTTCTTCTGGGACGACATCTGCTCCATGAGCGAGCTGTACTTGTTCTGCGCCCGGTTCAGGTTGTCGACGATCGACGTGTACCGCATGTTGTTCGTGATGCGCATCGGCATGAGAGTCACCTATTCGGCCCGCCGTCCGGGGGCGCCCCGGCGGCGGACGCAGGGTTGTTACACGAGTTCCAGGAGCGATTGGAGCATCTCGTCGGCCGCGCCGGCCAGCTTGGCCGCCGCCTGATACCCCATCTGGTATTTGATGAGGTTCATCATCTCCTCGTCGGTGGACACGCCGGAGGCCTGCTCCCAGGCATTCGTCATCTGGGTCATGACGCTCGTCTCGTGGCCCGCCCTCCGACCGGCTTCGGCGACGTCCTGCCCGATCTGCCCCACCAGGGCAGCATAGAATTCCCCCAGGGTGGATACGCCGCCATTGAGGAGGAGCCGGTCCTTGATCCCCCCGATCGCCCGGGCATTGTCGCCGTCGCCGTTGACGCTCGCCGCCGCGGCGATGCGGTTCGGGTCGTTCAGGATGGTGGCGCTCACCTGCATGTCCCGGGCCCCCGTCGTGCCGAGGGGATCAAAGAAATTCCCGCCCGCGTTCCCGGTTGTGTCGTACCCGGCGGCATGCTGGACATTCACGGCGGAAATCAGCGTGCCGGCCAGTTCGTCGAGCTCGGCCAGGTAGCCCGCCACGGTCGTGTCCCGCATGCCGAGCATCCCCGACAGCTTCCCGCCGCCGATGTCGTCGTTGATGGAGACGGTCGGGTTGTCGGCATAGACGACGTCGAAGAATCCCGCGCCGTTGTCCCGGACGGCGAGCGGCCAGGATCTGCCCTGCTGGACGAGGGCCCTGCCGTCGGCCGTGAAGACGTTGACGGCGCCGCCCGTTTCCTCCACGTACTGGATATCGATGAGCTCGGCCGTTTTCTTGAGCAGCGCGGAGCGCTGGTCCTGGAGGTTGTTGACATTCACGCCGCCGCTTACCCCCTGCACGATCTTGTCGTTCAGGTCGGCAAGGTCGGAAAGATACCCGTTGAGTTCGGTCACCGCCGCGTCGACCTGCACGTTCAGGTCTGCCTGCACGCCCCCGAGTTCGCCCGCGTACTCGCGGAACATGGCGGTCAGATTGTCGGCGGCGTTGGCGAGTGCCGTCCGTTCCACCTGGCCCGTGGGGTTTGCCGAAAGGTCTTCCCAGGCCGTCCAGAACCGGTTCAGCATCTCGTTGAGCCCGCCCCCGTCGGTCTCGTTCACGATGGCCTCGATGCGGTCGAAGTTTTCCCGGCGGATCTCGGCCTCGCCCACCTGCGAGGACTGCTCGACCATCTGAAACTCGATGAAGCGGTCATAGAGCCGCTCGATCGTCGTGACCTCCACGCCGGACTGGATCGCGTTGTCGGCGAGCTGACCGGGACTCGTGGCTGCCAGGACGGCGCGCTGCCGGACATAGCCGGGCGTCGAGGCGTTGGCGACGTTCGAGCCCGCCACCTCCATGGAGATCTGACTGGCGAGAAAGGCGCTCTTTGCCGTATTGAGAATCTGGTAGATGCCCGACATGCGATCACCCCCTCTGCGAATAGATCCGGCCGCTCAGGCCGCCGTTGTGCAACTCCCCCGACCCCCTGTAGGTCGAGCCTCCTCCGAGGAGGTTCTCCAGGAAATGCCGGGAGGTGCGGACGCCCAGAAGAGACGAATCCAGCAGGTTGCGGTTGCGCAGGTTCTCCTCCTGGATCCGGTCCACGAGAGAGCGAAGCTCCCGGTGGCAGTCCCCCAGGTCACGGCCCAGGCTGCCCTGCGCGTGCGGGAGGAGTGCCTGGAGCTTCAGGCCTCTTTCGTCGACCCCCAGGGCACAGGCGATCCGGCCGACGGTCTTCGCCCGGACCTCCTCGAGGAGACGGGTCTTGAGGATGCAGGTTTCCTTCCGGGCATTGCTCTCGTGAAGGCTCTCCAGGGAAGGCTTCCGCAGAACATCCCCTTCGAGGGCGATGGCCTGCGCGAGTTCCCCGTACACCTCGATCTCCTTGCGGAGAACGGACAGCAGGGAACCCAGGAGGGAATCCAGGTCGGCTTCCCCTGACCTTTCGTCGATCATCTGCAAATTCGGGTTCAACATGACGTACCTGTCCTGCGTGGCATGGCCGGGCATCGGACGGACCGGCTTTGCGGAAATCCGGCGGGGGCCGTTTCCGGCGCCCCGCCCTTCCCTTGTTACCACTGAACGGCTGGGGATGCGGACAGGTCTAGATCCCTGAGATAACGGGGGGGGAAATCAGTCCGATTCGCTCAGGAAAGGACATCGAGCAGTGACTCTCCCACCATCTTCTCGGCAACGTTACCCGCATCGACCTTGTAGGTGCCTTTCTCGATCTGCTCTCGCAGGGACTGGACCTTGTCCTCCCTGACGTCGGGCAGGCTCGAGACGGCATTCTTCAAGCTCTGAACGTCTTTTGCCGTGGTGGAAAGATTCACCTTTTCCTCGGGTACGAGATTGGCGGCTGCGGCCTTCTCCGGTTTCTCCTGGGCGCGGTCCTCGACCTTGTCGGCCTTCTGGTACTGCTGGATCATCTGGAGAGTGGCGTCGTCGACTTTGGAAATCTTCATTTCGTACTCCTCTGTGGGAATCTTAACACACTGATCGGCAAAACCCTAGTCCGCCTTTAGCGCTTTTTTCGCGGCGGCCTCCGGCTCCGCTCCTGTGACCTCCTCCGCTCTCACGGCCCCCTGGGGCCGCTGCTTGAGTTGCTCGTAGAGAACCTTCTGCAGTCCGATCCCGCCCCGCCGGGCCAGGTCCTCGGAGAGCTTGTGGTCCATGATCATCGTGTAGCTGTCCTTCCCCGGCATTTTGGGCGTGGTTGTGTTCTCGGGAACGGTCTTGCGCATCGTCTGGAATATGTAACTGATGAACAACGCTTCGAAATCGGCGCAGGACTTTCTCAGCTTCCGGTCTTTTTCCTCTTCCTCCGCCGACGCGGCGTCGGCCCGGGCCGACATCTTGGCCAGGTTCTGGGTCGCCAGGGGCGGAATGTGCCGGATTTCTTCCATGTCGGCGCTCCTACATCACTTTCAGGTCTGCCTGCAGGGAGCCCGCGGCCTTGATGGTCTGCAGAATCTGGATCAGGTCCCTGGGGGTGACACCCATGGCGTTGAGACCCCGGACCACATCCTGGATGGTGACGCCCCGGGGGACCACCGTAAGCGATTTCTTTTCCTCGGCGACGTTGACCTGGCTGCTCGGGGTCACGACGGTCTGCCCGCCGGATCCCATGGTAACCCCCCTGCCCGCGTCGACGACCCCGCCTGTGCCGCGGGGGGCATAGGGCAGGGGCTGGGAGACGTTGAACTCCTCCCGGATCTGGAAACTGAGGTTCCCGTGGGCCACGGCGATCGTCGAGATCCGCACATTTTCCCCCATGACCACGGTCCCCGTCTTTTCGTTGAGAACGACCACGGCCGGAGTGTCCACGCTGACGTCGAGGTTCTCGATGGACGACAGCAGGCTGACGATGCTTCCCTTGAAGGAATTCTTGACCGTGATCAGGGCGGAGCTCGAATCCACGAGCTTCACGTCCACGTCCCCGATCCGGGAATTCACCGTGTTGGCCAGCCGGGTCAGCGTCGTGAAGTCGGGCTGGTAGAGATTCACCGTGAGCTGGCGGGTCTTCATGAAGTCGTACTGAAGCTCCTTCTCGATGAGGGCCCCGTTGGTGATGTAGCCGACGGTCGTGTGGTTTTTCCCGACGGCGCTTCCCGAACCCGAATTCGCACCGGCCACGAAACCTCCGATCGTCACGGCGCCCTGGGCCACGGCGTAGATTTCACTGTCGGCGCCTCTCAGCGGGGTCATGAGGAGCGTGCCCCCCAGGAGGCTCTTGGCGTCGCCGACGGACGAGACCATGATATCGAGCTTGGAGCCAGCCTTGGCGAAGGGCGGCAGGACGGCCGTGACCATCACGGCGGCGATGTTGTTCGACTTGAGGTCCTTGTCTCGCATGGCGAGGCCCTGTCGGGCGAGCATGTTGGAGAGGGTCTCCTTCGTGAAGCCGTTCTTGACGCTGTCGCCCGTGTTCATGAGACCCACCACGAGGCCGTAGCCGACGAGCTGGTTGTCCCG
>JALOPC010000275.1 GCA_025454095.1 Syntrophales bacterium
TTACGAGGCAGAAGGTGGGGGAAGGAAATAAACCTTGCCAATCGCGATAAAAGGCGTATGATTCCCGATGCGTGGTGCCGGGAACCCACCACCCCAACGCACGCATGACCCGTAAAAACGCACCCTCAACAGAAGACCGCAAGGCATCGGCCTGGAAGCCCCAGGAATACCAGGGCGATCTTCACGCGAAGGACAGGCTTCTCACCTCCGTCCACAAGATCAGCAATCTCCTTACCCGACCCGTCTCCCTTGACACCGTTCTGACCGCCATCGTCGAGGAAACCGCCCATGTCTTCGGCTATGACCGCGTCGCCATTTACCTGGTCAGCAAGGACGGCAAGCTTCTCGAGTGCAAGTACGAAATCGGCTTTACGCCCGAAGAGATGGAGATCGCTTTCCAGAGGCCCTTCAGCCTGGAACGCCACGAGTGCATCGAGACCCTCGTGGTCAAGACGGGCGAGAACGTCTACATCCGCGATTACAACGCAGACAGCCGGGTGACCTACCTGGACAGGAAGGTCAGCGCGAAGCAGAACCGTTTTGCCACCATCGCCGTCCCCCTCCGCCTGAGGGAGTCCGTCATCGGTCTCATCGAGGCGGACCGGGGCGGGTATCCCCTGGTCCTCACCGAGGAAGACATTCAGCACCTCTCCATCTTCGCCAACCAGGCGAGCATCATCATCGAAAACACGCGCCTCTACGAGCAGCTCGTCAACGAGCGCAATTTCGCGGAAAACGTCGTGCAGAGCTCGCCGAACTGCATCCTCGTCGTCAACTGCGACGGGACGATCCGAACGGTGAACCCCATGACGCAGTCGATCTTCGGCTTGGCACCCGAAAAGGTGATCGGCAGAATGGCCGCAGACGTATTCGACGACCCTCTTGGAAAAATCATACGGGATGCGCTTGCCGGCCAGATGTCCGACAGCCACGAGATCGTCATCAAGCGCAAGGGAGGGGCGCGGACCGTCCTCGACGTCAGCACCTCCCAGCTCAAGAGCCAGGACGGCACCGTGCTCGGGGCCGTGCTCATCGCCACGGACCTCACGGAGGTGAAGAAAACGGATGAGTGGATGCGGCGGGTCGACCGGCTCTCTTCGCTGGGTCAGCTTTCCGCAGGGGTCGCCCACGAGATCCGAAACCCCCTGGCCAGCATCAATTTCAACATCCAGCTCCTCTCCAAGCGCGTACCGCTCGACGAGAAGTCCCGGCGGATCGTTGAAAACTCCCTGGCCGGCGTCGATCGTATCAAGGGTCTCGTGAAGGGAATGCTCGATTTCAGCCGCCCAGCCCCGCCCCAGCTCAAAAAGGAATCCATCCACCGCGCCCTGGAGGACGCCGTGGCCCTGATGGACTCCCAGTTCGCGAAACACGGGATCCGGGTCGTCATGAACCTCGCCGACGAGGTCCCCGACATCGTCTTCGACAACCGCCAGATCCAACAGGTCTTCGTCAACATGCTGCTCAATGCCATGCAGGCCATGCCCGAGGGCGGCACCGTGACGATCGAAACCCGGGTCGGTGGCGAGACGAAGGAGCTGAGCCGCTACCTGAGCGTCTACATCAGCGACACCGGGATCGGCATCCCCCGGGAGAATTTCTCGAAGATCTTCGATCCTTTTTTCACGACCAAGCCCGAGGGAACGGGACTGGGATTGTCCATCGCCCACAAGATTCTCGAGCAGCACGGCGCACTGATGGAAATTCGGAGCCGCATCGGGCAGGGGACGATGTTCATTGTCCGTTTTCCGATCCAAGGCGTAGAGGCCCATGTACCGGTATAAGATTCTCATCGTCGACGACGACAAGCTGCTGCAGGCGTCCCTGGACGACATCCTGTCGGAGACCTATGACACGCTCATCGCCGGCAGCGGCGAGGAGGCCCTGCGGCTTTTCAAGAGCCGGCCGGTCGATCTGGTCATGCTCGACATCCGCCTGCCGGGCATCAACGGGATCGAGACGCTCCGGCGCATGAAGGAACTGGGCGGCGAGGCCGTCGTGATCATGATGACGGCCTACGAAGATGTCAAGTCGGTCATCAGCTCCATGAAGATGGGCGCCTTCGATTACCTCGTCAAGCCTCTCGACATCGAGGAACTCGAGGTCATCATCGACAAGGCCCTCGAGAATTTGAAGCTGAAACGCGAGGTGGAGGAACTCCGGCGCCAGTTTGTCAAGGAGTACAACCTCGATGACATCGTTGCCCAGAGCAACGCCATGAAGCTCGCCCTGCGGCTGTCCGACACCATCGCACGCAGCTACGATACGACGGTGCTGATCGAAGGGGAGACGGGAACGGGCAAGGAAGTGATCGCCCGGTTCATCCATCATCGCAGCGACCGCTTCAACAAGCCCTTCGTCAACATCAACTGCGGGGCCATCAGCAAAGAGCTCGTGGAGAGCGAGCTGTTCGGGTACGAGAAGGGATCGTTTACGGGCGGGCTGCAGGAAGGAAAACGCGGGAAATTCGAGGCGGCCGACGGGGGATCGATTCTGCTCGACGAGATCAGCGAGCTGCTTCCCGCAACACAGGTCAAACTGCTGACCTTTCTGGAAGAGAAGGCCTTCTACCCCGTAGGCGGCTCCGAGAAAAAGCACGTCGACGTCCGGATCATCGCCGCCACGAACAAAAGCCTCGAGGAAGGCATCCGGGAAAACACCTTTCGCGAGGACCTGTACTATCGCCTCAACGTCGCCCGGATCACGATCCCGCCGCTGAGGGAGCGCCAGGCAGACATCCTGCCCCTTGCCCTGTTCTTCATGAACAAATTCAACGAGAAATTCCGAAAACGGTTCCGCGGGATCTCCGAAGAAGCCCAGAAACTTCTGTTGGACCACCCCTGGACGGGAAACGTCCGGGAAATGAGAAACGTCGTCGAGAGGGTGATCCTGATGGAGGACGGCCAGGAAATAGAGCCCGGCCATCTGGACTTCATGAAGAAAACGTCGGGCGATATCGCGACCGCGGGCCGGACGATCAAGCTGCCGTCGACCGGATTGAATCTCGACGAGTTGAGCAAGGACCTGATCGTCCAGGCGCTGGAGCGCAGCGGGGGGCACCGGGGCCGAGCGGCAAAACTGCTGGGGATGTCGCGCCCCACCATGATCTACCGCATCGAGAAATACGGCATCAAGGTCTGACTGCTGGGGATGTCGCGCCCCACCATGATCTACCGCATCGAGAAATACGGCATCAAGGTCTGAACAAGACCCCGTGCCCCCGGCACCCGCCTACCGTATGATCAGCCAGCGGTATTCCCTGACATGATCCAGGAATTCGAACACCAGCGCCTGCTCGTCCGTCGCGCACGCCCGTGCGTTGAAGATGAAGCGGGCCTTCTCTGCCTGGGTGTAGCCGATGAGCTCCAGGAGGCTCCCCGTCTCGACCTTCCGTCCGAGGGCGCGGGCGACCTGCTCGAGGTGAGAAAACCGGATGGTGTACTCCGAATGGGATGTCAGGCGGATCTCC
>JALOPC010000276.1 GCA_025454095.1 Syntrophales bacterium
GACGATCACGATCATCGCCCGGAGCGTCTACCGGTACGACACCTACATGAAGGACCTGGACAAGGTGAAGTGCGAGTCCTGCCGAAAGCTGTGGCAGGAGTTCCACGAGCAGCGGCAGAAGGAACTGGCCATGCTGCTCCAGGAGCTGCGCTCACACGTGGAAGGCGGGATGATGACGATCGAAAAGACCTGAGGGTAGGCCGCGGGTGACGGCGGGGAGCGTCGCCGGAAAAGGCAGCGCGGGACTCGACCCGGCGGCCGCAAGGCACAGGCATTACAGCTCCGAGAGCTCGCGGATCCTGTCCGCGTCCTCCTTCCGGGCCACCAGGGTCCGGTTCCCCGAACGGACGACGATCAGGCCGTCGACGCCGATCAGTGCCACCGTCTCGTCGGGCGTCTCGCAGAAGACGAGGTTGCCCGATGCGTCGATGGCCTTGAGGTTTCCCCTGACGGCGTTTCCGTCTGGATCGCGGGCGAGAAGGTCACCCAGTGCGGGCCAGCCGCCCACGTCGCTCCAGGAAAACCGGGAGGACACGCACCGCAGCGGCGTCCGCGTTTTCTCCATCACACCGTAGTCGATGGAGATGGGCCGGATGCCCGCGAAGGCGTTCTCGAGGGCTTGCTGCCACCGGGGCGTCCCGTCATAGCCGCCCAGAGGCTGCAGGGCGTCGTAATGACCGGGCAGCCACGTACGGATCTCCCCCAGAATGGGCGCGGCCTTCCAGACGAACATGCCCGAGTTCCACAGAAACCGTCCCGAATCCACGTAGCGCCGGGCCGTCTCGAGATCGGGTTTTTCCTTGAACTGCTTCAGTTCGAAATGCTCGATCCCGCCGTCGTCCGCAACGGCCGCGCCGGTCTCGAGATAGCCGTAGGCGGTGGCCGGATAGGTCGGTTTGATCCCGAAGGTGTAGAAGACATCGGCGGCGGCGACCTGCCGCGCCGCCGAGAGAAGGTCCTGCTGGAAGAGATCCGTCGGCTCGATGAGGTGATCGGCCGTGAGCGTCAGAATGACACTGTCGCCGAACCGCTCCCGCACCAGCACCGCCGCGAGTGCGACGGCGGCGGCCGTGTCGCGGCGGATCGGCTCGCCGATCACATGACCGTCCGGCAGCTCCGGAAGCTGCTGCCGCGTCAGCGCGACGTGCGCGGCATTGGTGAGAACCAG
Organism: Syntrophales bacterium; assembly: GCA_025454095.1. Classification (GTDB taxonomy): domain Bacteria; phylum Desulfobacterota; class Syntrophia; order Syntrophales; family UBA2192; genus UBA2192. Next base: position 1,169 of record JALOPC010000276.1, read on the forward strand.
GGTCCGCTCGGGGGGAACGAGCCCCCGCAGCCTGTCGAAACTCATCTGCAGGAGGCTTCGCTCGCCGAAGAGGGTGATGAACTGCTTGGGCCGCGCGGGGGTGCTGAGCGGCCAGAACCGAGTGCCCATTCCGCCGGCCATGATGACGGCCACCAGATTCTTCTCAAGACCGGACATGTCAGATCTTATCTCCCCCTTACGGCCCGAGACTCTCAAGCCCGGCCGAAATCGTCCTCGACCCGTTCGATGTCGTTTTCATCGAAGGAGTCCCCGGTCTGGATCTCCACGATCACCAGGTCCGACTCCCCGGCGTTCAGGACCCGGTGGAACGCACCCCGGGGGATGTCGACGGACTGCCCTCTTTGCAGGGTGAATTCCCTGCCGTCGACGGTCATCCGCGCTTCCCCCGACACGATCGTCCAGTGCTCGTCCCGATGCCGGTGTCTCTGCAGGCTCAGCCGCTTGCCGGGGTACACGACAATCCGCTTGAGCTTGTGCTGGGCGTCCTCCATCAGGACGCTGAAATACCCCCAGGGACGATCTTCCCGCAGCTGTGGGTCCATGACCGGCTCACCTTTGCGCTATCTTGCCCTGCCCCGGCAGAACAGACTGTGACACGCCGCGACGGTAACACATTTCGGATTGCAGCACCACCCCGTTTTCCCTCGACATTCAGCCGCCGGCCCTCTCGAGGCCCCCTTCGACGAAGGCCCAGTTCACCAGCCTGTCGAGGGAGGCCTCCACGAAATCCTTCCTGCGGTTCTGGTAGTCGAGGTAGTAGGCGTGCTCCCAGACGTCGATCGTCAGCAGCGGCCGCAGCCCCTGCATGATCGGGCTTTCGGCGTTCGGGGTCTTCACGACCTTGAGCGCCCTGCCGTCCGCAACGAGCCACGCCCAGCCGCTTCCGAACTGCCCCAGGGCCGCCGCGATGAATTCCTTCCGGAAGTTTTCATAGCTCCCGAAAGCCTGTTCGATGGCTTTGCCGATTCCGCCGGCCGGTTTTCCGCCTCCCCCCGGCTTCATGCCGTTCCAGTAGAACGTGTGATTCCACACCTGGGCCGCGTTGTTGAACACGGCCGTCTGCCCCGGGCCCGAGGCGGAGGCCCGGATCACTTCCTCGAGGCTCATCTTCTCGTAGGGCGTGCCCTTCACGAGGCCGTTAAGGTTGTCGAGGTAGCCCCGGTGGTGTTTCCCGTAGTGAAAACCAACCGTCCTTGCCGAGATGACCGGGGCCAGGGCGTCCTCCGCGTAGGGCAGCGGCGGCAGTTCGAAGGGCCCCTTCGTCTGAGCGGATGCCTCCGCGGGGATCACGGCGGGGGAAAGGGCCAGCAGGGTGCAGCCCGCCAGGGACGCCTTCATGAATTCACGCCGCGTAAAACCGCTTGCGATAACCCGATCTTCCATGACGCTCCTCCTGTTCGGTTCGCTCCGCGAGACGGTCCGGCCCGCCGTCGTGCGTATTTCCATGCTAGCAAAATCTCCCGGGAAATGACAGGCCCGGCCTTCGCTCTTGTGACTGCCGCCCTCCCGGGGAGGGCACGGAAATGAATTGCAGCGTCCCCCGAGTTTCGTTATAGTCGCACGGGTTCCACGCAACCCTTGTCTACGTTTGCCGGTGTCCGCAGCAGAACGACTATGATCGACAATCCCATCATTCCCGCCCGCACAGCCCTGGAAAGGGTCAGGGGGCTGGCCGGTTTTTACGTCCGCAGGAAGATCCTCGGCCGGGACCTCCCGCTGCTGGCCAGCTTCAAGCTGACCTACCGCTGCAACCTGCACTGCGCCCCGTGTCCCTATCACCGGCGCAGCGATGCGGCCGGATCCTCCATGGGCTGGGGGGCCGCGACGGCCGCCCTCGACGCCCTGTATCGCGCCGGGTGCCGGATCGTCGTCTTCGAGGGGGGAGAGCCCCTGCTCTGGCGCGACGGCGCGCGGAGCTTCGCCGATCTGGCGCTCTACGC
>JALOPC010000277.1 GCA_025454095.1 Syntrophales bacterium
CTGGTTTGCGAATCACGGCGGGTTCCGGTTCACCACGGAGGATCTCTTCGTCGACGAGAAGGCCGGCAAGGTCCTCTTCCGGTGGGCGCTCGACTGGCCGTCCGGCGAGAAGGGCCGCGAGGGCCAGCCCGAGCGGCGCCGCGGTGTCGACGTGATGCGCTTCCGCGACGGCAGGATCGTCGAAAAGTACACCTACTCCAAGACCACCCTCGAGATCGGCGGCAGCCGCGTGAAGCTCACCGCCGGGCACTCCTGAACCCATTCCCGCAGCGCGAAACGCTTGTGATCGTCAGCGCCGCCGGTTGCGCAGGTCGCGCCCCCGCGTGGCGGCGAACAGGAAGGCGATGTTCACGACGATGAGCACCAGCAGGGCGCTCGAGAAGAGGTACACCGTCCCCAGCGACCAGCGCGTCGAGACCCAGCCGACGAGGTAGACGGCCAGCGCCCCGACCCCGAAGATGAGGATCGCCGCCAGGCCGTACCCCGTGCTGCGCCAGCGGGGCGGCGTGAAGGTGGCGATGAGGCTGTTTTCGATGGGTTGGATCCCCAGGGCGAAAAAGACGTAGGCCGCCGCCGCGGCAACCAGAACCTGTTCCGTCAGGAACGCCATGAGAAGCGCCAGGGGCAGAATGGCGGCGTTGAAGACGATGTAGAGGCGTTTCAGCTCGTGGCGGTCGGCGATCCGGCCCCCCCAGAGCTGGCCGAAGATCCCCGCGACGTAGATCAGCGACGTGAGCGAGGCCGCGGCCATCGTCGTCGTGGCGGCCACGGTGGGGACACCCAGCAGGTCGTGCAGGGCCGCGGCGAGAAAGCCCGCCTTGAACTCGAGAAAGGCGGGCAGCGCGACGATGTTGATCCGGTAGACGAGTCCCCCCAGGGTGACGATCCAGAAGAAGAGGATCACCGTCCCGAGCGGGAACCCGTTGCCATTCTCCCCGCCGCCGGCGGTGTCTTCCTTCGTGACGGGGGTCTCGTCGATGCCGACGAAGAGCAGCGCCGCGCCCCACAGGAAGCTGACGGCGCCCATGACGGCATAGGCCACCTTCCAGCCTGCCAGCCAGTTCATGAGGCCCGCCAGGAAGGGCCCCACGATGAGCCCCACGGTGCCCGCCACGCTGAAGATCCCCAGGGCCGCCCCCCGGTTCTTCGCGCCGTGGGAGATGAGGCCCATGCCCGCCGGGTGGCAGATGCAGGAGAACACCCCGATCAGCGCAAGCGACCACAGGATCCCCTCGGGCGTCGTCGAGAAGGCCGTGAGAAAGGAGCCGGCGGCGCAGCCGAAAAAGCCGATGAGCAGGGCCGGCCGGTTGCCGACGTGATCGGCAAAAAACCCCCAGGGAAGGGCGCACACGCCGAACATGAGGTACATCGGGAACCCCAGGGCGAGAACGCCCTTGAGATCCATCCCCAGCGACAGCGTCAGCGGGATGGCAAGCGCCGGGAAGGCAATCTCGTAGAAGTGGAAGAGGAAGTGAGACGCCACGGGGAAGAGGATGATTTTTTTCTCGTTGTCCATGATCTCGCTGCAGCCCGGGAATGAAAGCCTGACGGAACCATACGGGAGGGGCCCGTAAAATGCAAGATGCAAGAACGTCATAAGGGCTTCCCACAGCCGGTCCCGTCGTGTATGATCGGCTCGACCGGGTGAAGGACGGCACTCCCATGGACAAGGAACAACGGAAAAGACGGGTCGCGCTGCTGTCGGTCTTCTCCAACGCGGCGCTCGTCGCCCTGAAGCTTGCCGTGGGCCTCGCCATCGGCGCCGTCTCCGTCCTGTCCGAAGCGATCCATTCCGGCGTCGATCTCGTTGCCTCGGGCATCGCCTGGTATTCCGTCCGCACCTCCGGGATCCCCGCCGACCGGGAACACCCCTACGGACACGGCAAGATCGAAAACGTCTCGGGCACCGTCGAAGCTGTCCTGATCTTCCTGGCTGCCGGGTGGATCGTCTACGAGGCCGTGGGGAAAATCATCCGTCCCGAACCCCTCGAGATGGCCTCCTGGGGGGCGTCCGTCATGCTCCTGTCGGCCGTCGTCAACACCGTCGTCTCGCGGAAGCTCTTCGCGGTCGGCAAGGAGACCGATTCGGTGGCCCTGATCGCCGACGGGTGGCACCTGCGGACCGACGTGTACACCTCGGCCGGTGTCATGGCGGGCCTGGGGGCCATCTGGGCCGCGTCGCACATCGCACCCGGGGTGGATCTGAACTGGGTGGACCCCGCGGCGGCCCTCGGGGTGGCCGCGCTGATCGTCAAGGCGGCCTGGGATCTCACGAGGCAGTCGGCGCGGGATTTGCTGGACGTGCAGCTGCCGAGCGATGAAATCGCATGGATCGAGGCCCTGATCCTCAAACGCAAACCCGTCGTGAAGGGGTTCCACCAGCTGCGGACCCGCAAATCCGGGCATTTTCGCTTCGTCGAGGTTCACCTGAAAGTGGATGCCGGGATGACCGTCGAAGACTCCCACCGCATCACGCAGGAGTTCGCCCGGGAGATCCGGGAGCGCTTCCCGGGGGCGAGCGTCACGATCCACATCGAGCCCTGCAACGGCGCCTGCGGCGAGCGGTGCCGGGAGGGATGCCTCTTGACCGAGGCGGAGCGGGTCGATGTCGCTGCCGGCCGGAAGGGCTGACGGAGCGCGCCTGCCGGGTCCCCGCTGCCCCCTGTTCCATTCCCGGCGGATTTCTGGTAACGTATCGGCTGCGTGAACGACGACCCGGAGGCGGAACAGATGAAAAGAAGCGCCGTTGCGGCCTGTCTGACGATCCTGGCGGTCCTGGTTTCCGGCTGTGCCTCGCTGTTCTGGATGGGGGAGAAGCCGCGCGTCGACATCGTCAACATCACCCCGAAGGAGATGCGGCTCCTGGAGCAGACGTTCCTCATGGAGCTGCGCATCCAGAACCCCACGGACGCGGACCTGGACGTCAACGGCCTCTCCTTCGATCTCGAGATCAACGGGCAGCCCTTCGCCCGCGGGGTCTCCAACCAGAGCGCGAAGATCGAACGCCTGAGCACGAAGGTCGTCCAGGTCGAGGCCTACACGGGGCTCACCAGCATCCTGCGTCAGCTCTCGGAAGCGAGGAAGGGCAGCTACGCCTCGGGGTTCACCTACCG
>JALOPC010000278.1 GCA_025454095.1 Syntrophales bacterium
AACCCCGTACCCGACGGGGAGACGTCCCGGGCCGTGAGGCTCGTCGACGACGACGCCCTCACCCTGATCGTGAGCTGCATGCGCGAGGGGGGCGAGTTGAAGTCCCACCTGCACAAAACGCACGCCGAGACGGAATACTTCATCCGCGGCACGGGGCAGCTCCTGGTGGACGGGCGGTGGGTGGAGATCGGGGCCGGCAGTCTTCACTACAACCCTGCCGGGGCGGTTCACGCCATCCGCAACACGGGGACGGAACCCCTGGTGGTCCTCATCCTGTTCACCCCCGGGATGCGGGAGACGGACCGGCATTTCGCGGACTGACGGGGCCGGTCCGCAGGTGCCCGGATACGCCGTTCGGGCGAGGCGGGATCGGTAGAACGTCGTAGGGGTAAACCATGCTGCCGTCGTATTGACTTCCCGCGGCGGGAAGGCGACACTGCAGCCAGCACACAGGAATCGGAACCGCGGTTCCCAGGAGGGTTGATCATGAAAAAGGTATCGATTGCGCTGCTGGTTCTCTGCGCCCTCGCGGCGAGCACGGCCCCGGCTTTTGCCGAACCGCCCAAGGACGGCATGGCCATCGTGGCCGACGTTCTGTTCGCGCGCCCCGTAGGCCTCGTCTCCATCGTCTTCGGAACGGCGATGTACATCGTCGCGCTGCCCTTCTCCCTTCCCAGCGGCAGCGTCGAGACGGCGGGGCAGCTGCTCGTGGCGGACCCCGTCAAGTACACCTTCTGCCGGCCTCTCGGGGATTTCGATTACAAGGTGGGGCAGGCGCAGATGCCGAAGGCGCAGTAGCCGCCGGGCGTCTCAGGGCTTTTCCAGCAGCTCCCGCAGGGCGGGGCGGACGTAGATATCGCTGAGGTCGAAGGACTTCAGGGCCTGCACGAGGGTCCGGACCCGGTCCTTCGCCGGCGCCCGCGCGTCGACGACGATGACGCTCTTCCCCTTGAGCCGAACCAGCCCCCCGGAGATCGTGACGTCGTCCTGCGGGATTCTCTCGGTGCGGACCTCGATCCCGAGGCTCCAGGCCAGGGCCTCGAGCTGGTCCAGGGCGATGTGGTCGTCCACGGCTACCCCCGGGAGACGCGGAGCGTCGCTCAGCGACTTCAGCCTTCGATGTTCTCGATCTCGATTTCCTGCCGGAAGAGATCTTCCGCGTGCCCGCCGATCGTTTCCGTCATCCGCTTGGAGAGCCAGGCGAACACCGGGGCCGTGGCCAGGCACACCCAGCGTCCGGCGCTTTTCTGCACGAAGCTCGACCCGATCCGCGCGCCGACGGCCGCGGCGATCTTCTGCGCCGCCTGCGTGCTCAGCGCCTTGATGACGAGCCGCGAGCCGACTCTCTGCACCAGCAGCCGCCCCGCCGTCACCCCCAGGGCGCAGCCGAAGACGTAGAGCACGAGCGTGCGGTTCACCTTGTCGAGCTTGCCGTGGTACTTGGCGATCTTGTAGAGCAGGTCCATCTGGATCTTCGTGACCGCGGCGAGCTCCGGCAGGATCGTCGCCATCCCGAAGGGGCCGGGCATCATCCCCGAGGCAAAGCTCACCGAGAAGGCCTTGTTGGAGGCGAAATCCGTCATGTCGCGGGGCGCGCCGTCCACCTGGATCTTCTCCGGGTCGGGCGCCAGCCCCATCATCGTCTCCACGAACCACCGCTCGAAGCCGAACCCATCCGAGCCCATTCCCGCCCCTCCGTCAATCGACCGTTGCCGCCAGTGTCCGGCCCAGTTCCCGGGCCTCCTTCATCAACGCCCTGTTCGCCTTGATGTCGCCCGCCTCCATGGCGCTGCCGTAGACCATGCCGACGATCTCCGCACCCGCGTAGCGGTAGGCGTCCTGGAAGGTGCGCAGGGCGTTCACGCAGCCCGAGTCGAAGGGGTCCTCGCCTCCGTAGGCCAGGGCCAGCGCGATGCGCTTGCCCGCGAAGGGGTCCTGGCCGTAGGCGGGCAGGGCGAAGCAGCGGTCCATCCAGAGCTTGAGCTGGGCGGACATCGTGAACCAGTAGACGGGGCTGGCGAGCACCCAGGCGTCGGCCTCGAGCATTTTGCGGTAGACGGGCTGCATGTCGTCGTCGATGGAGCATCCTTTGCTCTTCGGCCTCTGGCAGGCAAAGCAGGCCTTGCAGGGGGCGATGGAAAGCCCGTGGAGGTACAGGGTCTCCACGACCGCCCCGGCGGCCTTTGCGCCGGCGGCGATCTTCTCCGCCAGGACGGCGCTGTTTCCCTTCCGGCGGGGGCTTCCCAGAAGGACGAGGACCTTTCCGGCTTTCTTCATGCGGCAACTTCCTCCCGTTCGATTTTCCGACGGCCGTGATTTTTCCACAACGCCGGCTCAATTGCAACGCCCTTTGCGTGCCTCTTTTCGGTCCGATTCCCTTCTTGCCACAAGGCCCCGGTTCGTATAAGAGGGATGCGTACACCGCATCTTTTTTTCTGTCGCTCCTTCCGATCCCCTGCGGGTCGTATCTCTGCACCCACCGGTACCTCCGGCAGCCGCCGGGGACTGCCGGCGAATGCGCGCCGCCGTTGCGGCCGGTGCTGCGGACGTCTTCGCGGGGCCCCTGCCGATGCGTCGCGCGCGAGCGGGTCGAGTCGGTTTCCTGCGGTTTCTCACAAAAAAGGAGGTCGAGATGAAACGGTCATGGAACGCGTTCGTGCTGACGGTCGTGCTGCTTGCTCTGGGGGGGGTGCACAACGCGTCGGAGGGGCAACAGGGCGCCCCCGAGGCCCGCAAGTACATCACGCCCCGGGAGATCCCGATCGACTATGTCAAGCGGGAACAGCAGGCCCCGGCACTGATCCGGGAGAAGCTGGCGGTTCTGCGGCGGGGCATCGCGGTGAACAAGCGCAGGTTCACCGTAGGGTACACGGCTGCGCTCGATTTCGATCTGAAGGTCATCGCAGGCCTGACGGTGCCCCCGAACCTCTCGGAGCACGTAAAAGAGCAGAACCGGCTGGCGGCCAACTATCTCGCCAAGCTGTGGGCCCCGCCGCCCTGCTCGGCAAACGCCGAGAGCTTCGACTGGCGCGTCGCCTTCGGGGCAACCCCCGTGAAGGACCAGGGGCCCTGCGGCAGCTGCTGGGCCTTCGCGTCGCACGG
>JALOPC010000279.1 GCA_025454095.1 Syntrophales bacterium
GCCTCGTCATGGACGTCTTCTCCACCTTCGGGTTCACCATGCCCCGCAACAGCCGCCGCCAGGCCGCCTTCAACCCGGCGGGGCGAAAGGACACGGCGGCCCTCTCCGAGGCGGACAAGATCAAGACCCTGAAGGATCTCGGCAACCGGCCGGCCCTGCTCTACATGCCGGGACACATCATGATCCACCTCGGCATCGTCGACGGGAAGCCCTACGCCATCCACAGCGCCTGGGGGTTGAGGGAGTCGAGGCTCCTCGGCGAAAAAACCGTCATGGCGGGCCGCGTCGTCGTCTCGGACATCACACGGGGAGGGGGGGGCCGCGGCTCGCTGCTGAAGCGCGTGACAGCCGTAACCCCTCTTGGTTAAAGAAGAAAAAAGAGCTGGCGCTCAACAGCCACATGGTTTATATAACCGCTGATTGACTCTCGGGGAGGGAGGACAACATGGAAGGAAAATTCAGCCTGTTCATCGACGGCAAGGAGTGCCAGGCAACGGCCGGGCAGACCATTCTCGATGTAGCGAAGAAGAACGGAATCTACATCCCCACACTCTGCTACTTCCCCGCCACAACCCTCGTGGGCGCCTGCCGCGTCTGCGTCGTCGAGCAGGAGGGCGCGAGAAACCTCGTGGCTTCCTGCGCCATGCCGGCCAGCCCCGGCATGAAGATCAAGACCGACACCCCGCGGGTGGTCGAGGCGAGGAAGATGATCGTGGAGATGATCTGGGCCTCGGGCGACCACAACTGCCTGCAGTGCGAGTCCAACGGGGCCTGCGAGCTGCAGGACCTCATCTACCGGCTCGGCATCGAGAAGCCCCGCTTCGAGATCGACCCCCCCGGCTACCCCCTGGACAACTCCAACACGATGATCTTCCGCGACCTCAACAAGTGCGTGCTCTGCGGGCGCTGCATCCGGGGCTGCAACGAGCTGCAGGTCAACGAGGTGCTCGACTTCGCCCAGCGCGGAAACCGCATGAAGGTGGGGCCCGCCTTCGACACGGACTACATCGACTCGGCCTGCGTCTTCTGCGGCGAGTGCATGCAGGACTGCCCCACGGGGGCGATCATCAACAAGCAGGGCCGATTCCAGGGCCGCCCCTGGGAAATCGAGAAGGTCCGCACGACCTGCACCTACTGCGGCGTGGGCTGCCAGCTCGACCTCAATGTCTTCGACGGCAAGGTCGTCAAGACCACGTCGGAGCGCAGCCACGGCGCCCCCAACTGGGGCAGCCTCTGCGTGAAGGGGCGCTTCGCCAACGAGTTCATTCACAGCCCCGACCGGCTGACCACCCCTCTAGTCCGCAAGAACGGCAAGCTCGAGGAGGCCACCTGGGACGAGGCGCTCGACTTCATCGCCGGCAAGCTCAAGGAGATCAAGGCCAAGCACGGCCCCGACGCGATCGGGGGTCTCTCCTCGGCCCGCGTCACCAACGAGGACAACTACGTCTTCCAGAAGTTCATGCGGGCGGCGGTCGGAACCAACAACGTCGATCACTGCGCACGGCTCTGACACAGCTCCACGGTGGCCGGGCTGGCCGCCTCTTTCGGCAGCGGTGCGATGACCAACGCGATCGAGGAGATCGAGTTTGCCGACGTGATCCTCGCCACGGGGACCAACACGACGGAGAACCACCCCATCATCGGGATGTACGTCAAGCGGGCCGTCCGCAAGCGCGGCGCCAGGCTCATCGTCATCGAGCCCCGCGAGATCCCGCTGGCGAAATACTCCACCCTGTTCCTGCGGCAGAAGCCGGGAACGGACGTGGCCTGGATCAACGGGATGATGAACGTCATCATCGCCGAGGGCCTCCAGGCGAAGGAGTTCGTCGAGAAGCGCACGGAGGGCTTCGAGGAAGTCCGCAAGATCGTCGAGAAGTACACGCCCGCCCACGTGGAGTCCATCACGGGCATCCCGGCCGAGCAGCTCAAGGCCGCCGCCCGGCTCTACGCCACGGCCCCGAAGGCCACGATCCTCTACGCCATGGGGATCACGCAGCACAAGACGGGCACCGACAACGTCCGCTCGCTGGCCAACCTCGCCATGCTCTGCGGCAAGGTGGGCTTCGAATCATGCGGCATCAACCCCCTGCGCGGCCAGAACAACGTCCAGGGCGCCTGCGACATGGGCTGCCTGCCCAACGTGTTCCCGGCCTACCAGAACGTCGCGCTCGAGGGCCCGCGGGCCAACTTCGAGAAGGCCTGGGGGGTCAGCCTCCCCGCCAAGCCGGGCCTGACCGTCGTCGAGATGTCCCGGGCAGCCGGCGAGGGCAAGCTCAAGGCCCTCTACTGCATGGGCGAGAACATGATGATCTCGGACCCGGACCTGAACCACCTCGAGAAATCGCTCAAGAAGCTCGAACTCTTCGTCGTCCAGGACATCTTCCTCACGGAGACCGCCGAGCTGGCCGACGTGGTCCTGCCCTCGGCGTGCTTTGCCGAGAAGGGCGGCACCTTCACGAACACGGAGCGGCGCGTGCAGCGCGTCCGCAAGGCCGTCGAGCCCCCGGGAGAAGCCCGCACCGACTGGGAGATCGTCGCCGATCTCTCCAACCGCATGGGCTACCCCATGAAGTACGGCAAGCCCCGGGACGTCTGGAGCGAGATCCGCCAGCTGACGCCCAGCTACGCGGGCATCACCTACGAGCGCATCAGCCGCCAGGGCATCCAGTGGCCCTGCCCCAACACGGACCACGCGGGGACGAAGTACCTGCACCGCGACCGCTTCACGCGCGGCCTCGGGGCCTTCGCGCCCATCGAGTTCATCCCGCCCGACGAGGTGCCCGACAAGGAGTACCCGCTGTACCTCACGACGGGCCGCGTGCTGTACCACTACCACACGGGCACGATGACCCGCCGCTCGCGGGGCACCAACGAGCGGTTCCCCGAGAGCCTCGTGGAGATCAACCCCAGGGACGCGGCAAAGTTCGGGATTGCCGACGGCAACAAGGTCAAGGTCAGCTCGCGGCGCGGCGCCGTCGAGGTGAAGGCCGCGGTGACGGACAAGACACCGGAGGGAACGATTTTCATGAACTTCCACTTCAAGGAGTCGCCCGTCAACGTGCTCACGAACCCGGCCCTCGACCCGGTCTGCAAGAT
>JALOPC010000035.1 GCA_025454095.1 Syntrophales bacterium
CTTCTGCGCGATTTTTCCCGACACGAATATTCCCAGGTGGCCCACGTCTTCCTGCACCAGCCCCACGATGACCTGCCCGTTGGCCTTGATCTCGGCCGTGCTCGAGTAGACGTCGGCGATCCAGTTGATCGCCTGCTGGGGCGGCGTGATGTTGTCTCCCTTCGAGGAGAAGATAACGATGGGCGATCGGATGGCCTTGAGGTCGATGTAGGTGCCGGGGGCTCCCTTCACGTCGCCGCGTGCGAGCTTGTTGCCCACGAAAAGATTGTCGACGATCCAGTGGATCTCCTCCTCGTTCATCAGGAAGCAGCCTCCCCACCACTTTTCGAACTCCAGGAAGCGCTCCCTCTCCGTATCGGCGTTTCGCCAGACGTTGTAGTACTTGTTCCAGAAGGTGTTCGCCGGGTTCAGGTTCTCGAAGTTTTCCACGAGATAGGCGCCGTCAAACTTGCCGTTGCCCATGTCGCTTGCATAAAGCGACAGCCAGGAGCCCCCGAGGAGACCGCCGCTGTAGCGCATCGGGTTTTCGCCTTCGCCCTCGCTCCAGCTGCCGCTCCAGTAGGACATGGGCGCGCCGTTGATCACGATGGAACCCACGTTGTCCGGGTCGTTGGCTGCGATCATCATGGAGGCCCAGCCGCCCTGGCAGTTGCCGTAGATCGTCGGTTTTGGACTCTTCGGGTGACGCTTTACGACGGTTTCCAGGAATTTCGTCTCGGCGGCGCAGACGTCCAGGATCGTCTGACCCGGCTCCGGTTCGGGGAAGAAGATCACGAAGTAGACAGGGTGCCCGAACTCGAGGGCCACCCCCACCTCGGATTCCTTCTTGAACCCCCCGATCCCGGGACCGTGCCCTGCGCGGGGATCGACGATGATAAAGGGCCTCTTCGTGTCATCGATTTTCACGCCCGCGGGAGGCATGATCCGGATCAGGGCGTAATTGACGGGACGGTCAAAGGTCCGTCCGTCGGAAATGATCTCCCACTGGAAGGCCAGGAGCGGGGGCGTGCCTTCTTTTTTATGCTCGATGTAGTTGTTGCCGCGCTCCCGCAGGATGTCCCAGAACAGCACCGATCGCTGCGCCGCGTCGGTGACATAGGAGGCCCAGGATTGCCACGGATTTTCAGGAGGGACCGCGACGGCAAGCGTCGGATCGACAGCTGCCTTCTGCACGTGCTCCATGAATGCCTTCTGCGCCTGGACGGCACGCTCGGTGTACAGCCGCCCGATCTTGCCCATCAAATCGAAAAATACCGATGCATTCTTCTGCTGATCTTCCATGGCTGACTCCCCCATGATGAATCGAGATCGTTTACCGTTGCAGGGTGCGGGTAACGGAAATCGGCCTGGAGTGCGGGATCCGGATAACCGGGTCCCGCACTCCGGGCTGTCATCGCGTTTCTTGTTGCTGATTTACCGTTTCTACTTTTTCTTTGCGTGCTCGACGGAGATCGCCAGTGCCTCGGTGATGGTGATCAACAGATCATCGCCGACCTTCACCTTATCCAGGTTCTTGGGATCCTCCGCTTTGGCCGTCACCAGGTTGCCTTCCGGTCCCTTGAGGGTCAGCGTGCCCTTCTTCTTGTCGATGGCCGTCACGGTGGCCGTGACCTGGGCCGTCCGGGTCGCCATTCCGCCGGGCATCTCGCCGGGCTTTGCCCTGACGATAGCCGATGACTGTCCCGCTCCCGCGGCTGTGCCGGGCTTGATCACTTCGACGGCCATGGATTCGTAAAATTTCACCGTGACGAGGTCCCCGACCTTGACCTGGGGCAGATTCCTGGCTTCCTCGCCCACCTTGATGGTTCTCGTTTCGCCCTTGGGCCCCTTCAGGGTGACGAGCCGCTTCTCCAGATCAATCCCCTCGACGGTCGCCGTCATGACGGCCGCCCTCTCCTTCACGACCTTGGGTCGCTCTGACGGAGCCGCTCCCTTGGTTGCCTGGGCAAAAGCCCCTGTCGCCATGGACAGTGCCAACACAAATACCGCTGTAATAACCCATACTCTTTTCATTCTAGCCATCCTTTCCTTTCAAGATGTTAATCGTACGAATTGCTGAATGTATACTTGCCGGGACGGATTGGTCGTCGTCCCGAATTCGTTACCTGTCAGCATCCCCCGGCACAGTTGATCCTTTGCAGTCCCCCTTTTCGCCTGTACGCGACTTCATGGCGTGTCGGATCGCATCCAGCAGCGTTTCTTCATCAACGGGCTTGCGCAGATAGGCGGAAGCGCCCAGCTGCATGGCATACTCCTCCATCCCGGCGCGATCCTGTCCGGTCATGAATATCACAGGCATTCGAACCCCCGAGGCGATGAGCCGCGCCTGAAGCTCGAACCCGCTGATCCCCGGCAGCCGGATGTCCAGGATCAGGCAACCCGGGCTCGTCTTGAAGTCCGAGCGGTAGAACTCCTCGGCCGACGCGTAGGTGAGAACGCGATACTGGGCGGATCTCAGCAGCCTAGCAGCCTGCGTACGGCAGTGCGCAGGGACGTATCGTCTTCGACCACGTAAACGGTATTTGCCTCTGGGATCACGTTATGTCCAATCCTTCCCCCGTTGACGCTCCGAATGAGGTGGCGTGGTTTGTCCTGCCGGCGAAGAAACCTCTTGTCCCTGCCGAATTCATTACATCTTTTCAATCCGGAGGGGAATTGGACCTTGGTCCTATCCGCACTGGACCTTGGTCCAATACGGACAGAAAGCGGAACTATTGGATTCGGACGGGGAAAGTAAAAGCTTGGTCACTATTGGGTCGGTGAGGGACGTATGCCCGCCTTCTCGGCCATTCGGACCAGGTCGGCCACGGACTGGGCGCCCATTTTTTTCATGATCGACGCCCGGTGGACCTTGATGGTCTTCTCCGCCGTGTCGAGCCTGTCCGCGATAATCTTGTTCGGCACTCCCGCGATGACCCAGGCAAATACCTCCTGTTCCTTCGGCGTGAGGGTGCGGATCCGCGCCTCGAGTTCCATCAAGTCCTTTCGCTGCGCCTGATCCTGCCTGCACCGGTCGATGGCCCTGTAGACCGCTTCGAGCAGGTCCTGCTCGTCGAAGGGCTTCTGGAGGAAATCCAGGGCGCCTGCTTTCATGGCGCGCACGCTTATAGGGACCGTGCCGTGACCGGATATGAAGATGACGGGAAGAAGGATGTTCGCCCGGGCCATTTTCTCCTGAAGCTCGAGGCCGCTGAGTTCAGGCATCCGTACATCGAGGACGAGGCACCCCGTTTCCTCCCCGCAACCGGACTCCAGAAACAGCGCAGCGGAGGCAAAAGACTTTGCTGCGAGTCCCACCGATTGCATCAGCCTCTCCAGGGACCGTCGGACGGAGGCGTCATCGTCGACGATAAAAACGACCGGCTTGGTGTCCTTCATGCGTTCACCCCGTTGTCGAATGGCACGGTGAAGATGAATGCGGCTCCCCTGTCCGGATTGTTCACGGCCCGTATCTCGCCCCGGTGGGACTTGATGATATCCCGGCTGATGGCAAGGCCCATGCCCATCCCTCCGGATTTCGTGGTGTAAAAGGGCTCGAAGAGCCTGCCCGCGACCTTCGCGTCGATGCCGGGCCCGTTATCCCGGATGGACACTTCAGCGAAGAGGCCATCCCTCTTTGACGTCACGACGGTCAACCTGTGCGAGCCGGGTCCCGCGTCCCACATGGATTCCGCCGCGTTTAGAACCAGGTTCAGGATGACCTGCTGCAGCTGGATCCGGTCGCCCCACACGGCCGGCAGTCCGGTGTCGAACTCTTTTTCGATCGACAGGGCCGCAATGGCGGTGTCGTTTCGAATGACGTTCAGGATTTCCTCGACGACGTCATTGAGGCTCAGGGACTCGTACCGGGTTTCCTCCTTCTTCAGCAGGGAGCGGATTTTCCGGATCACCTCCGCCGCCCGGTTGTCGTCGCGGATGATATCTCCCAGGATCTCGCCGATCTCCTTCATGTCCGGCTGGTCCTGCGAGAGGAATCGCTGCGCCGCCTGGGCGTTGCTGAGGATGGCCGCCAGGGGCTGATTGATCTCATGGGCCAGCGAGCTCGTGAGCTCTCCCAGGGTCGACACCCGGGTGACGTGGGCCAGGTCCTCCCTGAGCTTCCGGGCCTCCGACTCGATCTGCTTGCGGCCGCTGATGTCGCGGACGATCGCCCACATCCCTGCGTGGTTTCCCGCTTCATCCTTGAGAAGAAAGGATCGAAGCTCGATCGGGAAGACGGTCCCGTCTTTTGCCCGGTATTCCTTTTCGTAGACATCGGAATAGCCTCGGACGAGCACCTGCTTCTCGACGATCTCCTGCTCGGAGGCGTGCCATTTCTCCGGCGTGATGTCGCGGTACGTCAGCCCCGGCAACTCGTTCCCGGCGTAGCCCGTCATCTCCCGGTAGGATTCGTTGAACTTCAGGATCCTCCCGTCCATGTCCACCAGGACGTAGCCGTCCATCATGCTTTCGTAGAGGCTGCGGTACTTCTCCTCCGATTCCCTGAGGGCCTCCTCCGACTGCTTTCTTTCCGTGATGTCCTTGCCGAATACGGATACGCCGAATACGATGCCGTCGCGCTCGAGCCTGTTGAGATTCAGCAGCAGCGTCCGGGTCCCCGTGTACACCGGGTACTCTGTTGTAAAGGATCCCTCCTCCAATGCCCTGCGGTAGAAGGTGCGCCACTTCTCTGCGTATTCCTCGGTCGGCAGGAGAACCCCGGGGTCCATGCCTACCTCGATGCGAATGCCGCGCTGATTCAGGAAGTATTCAGAAAGGCCGCGGTTGAAGGTGAGGAGACCGAAGCGTTCGGAATCGACGGACCAGATCATGTCCGATGTGCTGTCGACGAGCGCGGCGAGCAGTGTCCGGGACTCGCTGAGCTGCAGTTCCGTCTGTTTGCGCTGGGTGACGTCGCTGGAGACGCCCATCAGGCGTTTCGGCCTGCCCGGCGCATCCGAATAGAGATGCCCTCTCGACACGATCCAGCGGATGTCCCCGCCGGGATGCAGGATGCGGTACTCGACGTTGATCGGCTCCCGCCTCTCCAGACTCTGTTTGACGTTCTGCCTGACGCTCTCGTGGTCCTCGGGGTGGATCACCTCCATAAATCGATCGAATTTCAATTCCTCATCCGGGGCAAATCCAAACAGCTCGCGCAGCTTGTCCGTCACCCAGACGGATCCCGCACCCATGTTCATGATCCAGATACCCGCTCCGGCTGACGCCGTTGCAAGGTCCAGCCGCTCTTCGCTTTCACGCAAGGCCCGTTCGGCAATATTCTTGCGTCGTCTCTCGAGGAAAAGAACGGTCAGCAGAATGCTTTCCAAGAGAATGAAGATCAGAACGCCCAGTATGACGAACTTGTATTGATCCCACACCGATACGGGCCTGTTCAGGACAATGCTGCCCGTTGGCAGAGCTGATTCGTCGAAACCCCATCGCCTGAGCTGCTGCCAGTCGAACATGGGGGTGAGCGGCGCCGGGAGGATCGTGATGGGTTCCTTGGGAAGGTCTCCCTGCAGGATATTCATGGCTATCCGCACCGCCCGCTGACCTTCGACACGGTGATCGAGGATGATGCCCCCGACAATGCCGTTATCCCCCAACAGGGTTTCGAACAGACCAAATACGGGGGCATTGGCCGTTGCGCAAATCATCCTTGCGACATCGGACGGCATGAAGGTCTTTCCCGTGCTGTCGGCGTAGACCGTCGTGTACAGCAAGGCCGTCCCGGGTGGAAGCTTCGCGACCCTTGAGAGAATCTCATGCAGAGGCAGATCGCTTATGCTCTCCACTTCGGGCTTTGCCGGCCATGCCTGCAACTCGGTCTTGACCAGGCCTTCAAAACGCCTGTCCAGTGTGCTGCTCCCGGCAACGAGGATCAGTTTCCGGGTGTCGGGCTTGAGCGCCATGATGGCATTCGCTGTCGCGACGGTATCGATCGAAAAAGGCAGGATGACCACGGGACGCTGCGGGTCGGAATGCTCGAATCTGTGCGTACCCAACACGGAAATTACAGGAACGCCGGGAAATACGTCTCTTGCATCATCCAGAAGGAATTGAAGCGCCTCCGTGTGAAGGGCGACGATCAGATCGATTTTGCGCTCCTTGAACTTCTGGCGGTAGACATCGATCAAATCCTTCCGGTATTCGAGACCGGGGTTGCGCGCCAGGTCCATGAACTCGAAGTACAGGTTGTTGAAATCAAGGCCGCTCGCAATGAACGCACCCTGAAGACTTGCGTCGATAATCTTGTAGGCGGGTTGAGCATATCCGAAAGAATGGAGGATCAAGACTTTCTTCGCCGTAAGGTCGGACTGGGCGAGGCAGAAACTGTGCGACCCGAAGATCAGAATAAAAAGGGTCAGAAAGCATGTCATTGCCCTGACTTTGTTCGAACTCGATATCAATGGGGCCCTCGCATCCGTTGGATAAAGGACGATTCCGGTGTGAAACGTCTGTCTGAACAGGTCAACATCGTAATGGATATTCACTGCGGACGCAAGGGGAACGATACGGCTGGATGACGTTGCATCGCGTGCCGTGGTGCGGTTGCAGAGGGAAAGAACTGTCTATCTCGCGCGCAATTCCTTATCGGCTGTATGTGAACTTCCCTTTCCAGTGAAGGGTCAAATAGCCGGCCCCACGGGAGACAGGGCTGCCCTATTTGCACAGAATCCTTCGCAGCACGTCCCCGGTCGAGTCCGGGGGGATGGGAGACCACCTGTCGAAATCCGAGGCGAAGGTCGTTGTGCCGTCACGTTTGTACGTGATCGCCGAGACGGTTTGAATCATCCTTTCCCTGCAGTTTATCTCATAAAGCATTTTTGCCTTCGGCTTCACATCGGCGTGATTCGCCGCTTCCTCCCACAGGATCATTTCGATGCAGGCATCGGCGCTCGCATCCGGGTCCGGGCTGGAAAGGAAATAAGGAGGGTAATAGGATTTCGCCGTCTTCTCCGCCGCCTTGGTTATGATTGCTTTATCCCCGGCGACCAGTCCGTCGACATCCGATGTGTCGATGGCCTTGACCCAGACCTTCACATCCCCGTTTGACAGGTATTCTACAGTCTCGGCATCGTAGAATTCGAGCGCGTTCCCGCTCTCCCTGTCAGGCAAAGCCCCGCCGGCATATTTCCAGTCCGCCCGCAGCACATCCGTCCGGAATCCGGTCAGAAGACCGATCGCTGCGATCATGAGAGCTCCGGCCGAGATTTTTCCCCACATCGTGTTCCTAGCGTTCCGATTGCAGATCGGCAAGAAGCCTCTTGAAGGCGGGCGCTTCGCGCAGGAGCCGACCGGCAACCTCACGCAGCCGGTCCACCTGCTCCTTGGGCAGTGTCAACCGGGTCTTCACCTGCTTGAAGTAGTGTCTCTCGGCCGGGTCCTTCAGGTTGTCGAAGGTGACCTGCGCAAGGTACGCGCGCCTCTCCGGTCCTCCGGCCGGGGCGGCAACCCGCCAGGCAGCCAGCTTCTCGCTCACCTGCTCCACCGAGTCGAGGGAGATCCGGTCGACCGGGATCGACCACATCTGGTCCGTCAGCGTCTCGGTGTCAGGCGGCGCGGGTGAGCGGTCCCAGTCCACCTCGGGGAAGCGCAGCGCATTCACGACGATAACGACCAGCTTGCGCGCCCGGCGGAGCCCTGGCAGCAGCGTTTCGTCCGGGTCGACCTTCAGGAGCTCGAAGGCCATGAGTATCTCGGTCAGACCGAGATTTTCGGATAGACCGCCATCGAAGATGTGAACGTACGGTCGCGCCGTGTTCTCGTAGGATTGAAGCGCGCGGGCGCGGAGCAGGGCCCGTCCCGGTGTCTCGGACTCGCCGATGGCAGCCTCGGCAGCGGCGTGCCAGGCCGGCGCCTTTCTGCCGCAGGTCCCGCCGCGATTCTCAAAGGTGATCGGCGTGAGCAGCGGCGGCAGCGCCGTCGAGGTGGCCACTGCCCGCCCCAGTGTGACCCGAGAGAGATCGCCGCAGATCGCGTCGAACTGGTCCTGCGTAAAGCTGAACCGTGCGCCGGTTGTGACATCGGTGCCGTTGATGATCACGAAGGGCCCGTCGGATCGCTGCAGGTCGCCGAAGGTCGCATGGTCGAATACCGTTTCGTTGTAGAGCTCCGCAAAGAGATCGGACTTCCCAAAGGTCCCCGATGGAAGCCGGATCCAGTTAGCCGGGTTCAGGAGAATCCGTTTCGCCAGCTCGCTCTCGAGGTTGCGCAGCAGCACCCGCGACTCGAACTCTTCGAACGTCTTCTCGCCGCGAAGGGCGTAATAGGCGGCGGGGAATGTGCCCCCCGACACGGATGAGATCAGGTCCACCTCGTCGAGGAGGCGTCGTGTCACGCCATCCACCATCACCTCGGTGCGGCGCAGTTCCTCCAGTACGCCGTAGCCCAGCGCGGCGGCTCGCGTGCCGCCGCCGGAGATGGCCAGAACCACCAGCAGGTCGTCGGACCCGCCTGGCCGGGTCAGGGCGGGGCGGTACCCGGGGGCGCCTGCCCGCTCCAGCCGCGTTGTGGTGGGCCATTGAGCGCAGCCGCCGGTGAATACGCAGAGCGACGCCAACAGGGCAACCGCACCCATCAAAGCGACGATAGAGTTGCGCTTCATCGCCTCCTCCTTTTCACGTCATGCCCTTGAAGCGTGAGGCATGAGCTTCCTCGCATATTATCGCGATGTTGGCGCATGGTAAGAATCCGAGTGTGCAATGCCGCAAAGCTGTGCAGGCCTTTCGTTCTCCTTCCGGATGGGCGCTGACAATCCCAGATCGATCATCCGGGCCGGCAGCTCCGGTTTCCTGTTCAGCGCGCGTTTCCGGAACGGGCTCGCCAACAGCTTGAACAGATCCGACGTCTTCATATGCCGGCCCAATGTGCGGAGCAGCCGCCAGGTCTGGATGGGGCGTCGCAGGACGCGATGGGCAAAGAGCAGCGCATAACCATTCTGCCGGGCGCGGTTCACCGTCTCGCTGGGCAGGATGGACGGATCGATATCGGAGCACTTGAACCACTTGTCCCAGTCCCGGGCGTCGTCGAGGATGCCGCGGTCGATATACTCCTGCCACAGGGGCGTGCCGCGATAGACGCACAGCCGGTTGAACCCGAAGGTATCCAGCTTGAGCCGCGCGGCAAAGCGAAAACTCTCCAGGATGTCCTCTTCGGTCTCGCCGGGGGAGCCGACCAGGAAGAAGCCGTGGGCTCTTTCGATCCCATGGCGCTTGGCTTCGCTGACGGCGTGTTCGATCTGCTCCAGCGTCTGCCTCTTGTCCAGCCGATCGAGGATTTTTTGCGTTCCCGCTTCCACGCCGAACGCCAGGAAATTGCAGTTTGCCTCGCGCATGACGTCGAATTGATCCGCCACGACGGAGTCCACGCGGCCTTCACACCCCCACGTGAACTGCAGGTTGCGCCGGATGATCCCCCGGCAGATGTCGTTGATGCGTGTCCGCTTCATCAGGAAGTGATCGTCGGTCAGATAGATGGAGCGATAGCCCATATCGTTGAGCTGCTGCATTTCTCCCAGAACGTGCTCCGGCGAGCGGTATCGCCACCTGCCCCTGCTCAGCGCCGGGATGTCGCAATAGATGCAGCTGTAGGGACAACCCCGGGACGTCTGCACCGTGCAGAATTTTTCCAGCGACAGAACGGCGGGCACATCGAGGGGCAGGGATTCGATGTAGTCGATGGGGAGGGTGGTCCGGTCCGGATAGGGAAACCGGTCCAGATCCGAAATGAGCGGCCGGGCGATGTTCCGTACGATCCGTTCGCCGTCACGCCAGACGAGGCCGGCAACGCTTGCAGGGTCTTCCATGCGGTCCAGGTAATCCGGCAGGAGTTCCTCTCCCTCACCGATTCCGACGCAGTCGATGAAAGGACAATCGTTGAGGATCCGATCCGCATTCATCGTGGCAAACACCCCTCCGACGATGATCGGGACATCCGGCCGCTCGGACTTGAGCAGCCGGGCCATGCTCTTTGCCGCCGGGTAGGTGGTCGTGGACAGAAACGAAATGGCAATGATATCCGGCGGGTCTTCTTTGAGCGCCTGTGCGATGTCCTGCTCCTTCATCCGCGGGTGGCAGGTGTCGAACATGCGGACCCGGTGGCCGTGCTCGCGAAGCACGGGGGCAAGCGTCTCGATGCCCAGGGGTGGGAACCCCATCACTCTGGCCCGCTGTTCTTCCGGCTTCGAGCCGCCCCGCTCTTCCGGCAGGAGCCGGTAGAAGTTCTCGTCGTTAACAAAAATGAGGAATACGTTCATGACGGTCGGCCCCTCCATATTTTGTCGTGAGAGACCCGGGTATCGACGTTGCGGATGGCAGGCTCTGCAATGAGCGACAGAAGGAAAAAGAGCACCTGGGTCAATTGGTTTCTGTAACAGGCTGACAGCATGCCGGCCCATTCCTATTCGAAAACCGGATCATGGATTCAGCCATCCACCCGGATTGGATTGGGCATCATCCCGCTTGTCCGAATCGAAGGTCGATGAACTTCTGTCCCTGTTTCTCGCCATCCTGGATGAGCCGGTTGATGTTTTCCCGGGAGCGATCCAGCTTGCTTTCATAGGTCAGGCTCTTTGCCAGCTCATCAGACATGTCGATCATGGGTATATGGTACGGCTGGTCGGGATCTTCCGGGAATAATTTGGGTATTTTAACGGGTTCCTTGATGTCCCGTTCCGCCAGGAATTCTTTCCTGAAGGCCCCCATTGAAAACATGAGGTTGATGTTCTCGATCTGGCGCAGGTTTTGAAACAGCGAGACATTCCCTTCCAGTTCATTGCGGCGATCGGCAATTTCATCCGGTGCCGCCGGAATCCTGTCACACGTCGTCGGATTGATCTTGATGACCCAGATTTCCTGGGCCAGATTCTTGATGCCGACCGAATCGCGTTTGAGAAAATCCTCGATGGGCGGATTGTCGGAAAAGAGGCCGTCCCAGTACGCCATGGTTTCAAGGGTGACTGCCGGGAAAATACTGGGGACACAGGCGGAAGCGAGGAGGTGTTCGATTCTCATCGATTCCTTGTAGGAGCTGAATTTGTGCAGCCTTCCGGTCAGGATGTTGCAGGCGCCTATGATCAGGATCGGCGGCTCCGGTTGGACGCCCCAGGCCGCCAATTCCGAGAAGTCAATGTGGGTTGCCAGCAATTCTGTAAAGTCGGTAAACCGACTCCGCATACCCCGGGTGGCCATGGAGAACCAGGTTTTGACCAGGGGAGAGGAAGGGCTGAGATTGTACTGGGGGATCATCCCCCGACTGGCCGATTCCAGCGTCTTGATGATCGAATCGTTGAAGAATCGCTCTTGAGGTGTCTGGGCGGTATTGTCCTGCCAGAAATCAATCAACCGTTTCCAGAGGCAGTCATCGCCTTTTCTCAGGGCGTACCACAGGAGAAAGGCGCAAATGGCCCCCCCCGAAGTGCCGCTCAGGCTGACGAGGTTGACGCGATCCTGAATCCTGTTTTCAAACAGGGCTTTCAGAACGCCGGCGGTGAAGGCTGTCTGGCTGCCCCCTCCCTGGCAGGCGATTGCAACTCTGGGTTTCATGCTCTCATCTCCTCTCTCAGGGTCACGCCTCGTTCCGGTTGCCTTGCCTTCTGGGGGAAGCTGCTTTTCTTATCGATTCTTTTACACCTTTCCGTTTCGCAGGAGAATGGGACCTTGGTCCTATCGGCATTGGACCTTGGTCCAGTGCGGCCCCCAAAGGGGATGAATGGGATTGACAGGCAGGCGTATCCTGCCTTACATTCTTGATGCGGCCGGGGTCGGCGGTTCGCTGATGCTGGACGACGAACGCTATCGCCCCGAGCACGAGATCGACGTCGAGCTGCGCTATACAAACATCCACCTTCAGAGCATCAGCGGCTCGTCGGAAGCCGTGTCGGGGCATGCAGACTCACAGACCCTGAGCCTCTGGTCCCGGTGGCGTGCTCCGACCGGCCTGACTGCGCTCAACAGGCCTTTCCGGTATGTGCTCGAGTTCTCGCACACGCAATTCCTGGGCGATCTTCGCGGCGCGATGGGATTCGACCGGCTCACCTCGCTGGGTACCGGCTTTGAACTGGACACAAGCGAATATACCTGGCTCACCAGTCGCTGGCGCATCCTGGGACGATACAAGTTCGGTGACAACGTGCAAGGCTGGTCCGTCGGGCTTGCTTGCAGTTTCTGACGTTCTGAGACTTTTTTCGGACCGCCGCAATGGTTGCTTGAAATGCCGATGATCATTTGTCTATAATGGAACAGTTGCATCGGTGATCCATCATTGACATCTTCTTTTTGTGAGGCTTTTTTTCCAGAGCTTCTGTCCTCTCGAGCGTCTGTATCCATCCCGTATCACGGATTTCACGTTTACAAATACCAACCAACCATAACGGATCGGTGTCAACATGGCTCTCCCGGCAATGGCAAGTGAGTCCCATCTCTATTTTGAACGAGGCGGTCCCGCCTACAGGCTTATGCAGCGGTTGAACGTGGTCAAAGGGGATGAACCTTCCATTGCCCGGAGCGCTCCTCTCCGCACACCTTTTCGATGTGCCGTGGACTGTGACAATGGTCCAGTGCGGATAGGACCAAAGTCCAATTGCCCTCCGGCGAGGAAGAGCATACAGATTTAAAGGAAAAGAACTGGGGCTTCCCCATATCCATGTCTATCCATCTTGACCCTGCACGAAACGTCACCTTGAATCTCCGTCCGGGAAAAGGGTTGTTCACACGAGTGGTATCCAGCCGTTGAGACCAGACCCGATCAACCAGCCAAGGAAAGGCAGGTGTGTCATGACTGTGGAGAATAATCGCCTCGAGGAGGTGCTGACACAGGATGTGCCCTGGAAGAAATGGGGCCCTTACCTGAGCGAGCGACAGTGGGGAACGGTGCGCGAGGACTACAGCGAGGGGGGTGACGCATGGAATTTCTTCACCCACGATCAGGCCCGCTCGCGGGCCTACCGATGGGGGGAGGACGGCATCGCCGGCCTGTCCGACGACAAGCAGCGGCTGTGCTTTGCCCTGGCCCTGTGGAACGGCCGGGACCCGATCCTCAAGGAGCGACTGTTCGGGCTGACCAACAGCGAAGGCAACCACGGGGAGGATGTGAAGGAATACTACTTCTACCTCGACTCGACGCCGACCCATTCCTACATGAAGTACCTCTACAAATACCCTCAGGCTGCCTTCCCCTACGCCGACCTCGTGGACACCAACAGGCGGCGCTCCCGCGACGAGATGGAGTATGAGCTCCTCGACACGGGCGTCTTCGACGCCGACCGCTATTTCGACGTCATCGTGGAGTACGCCAAGGCAGCTCCGGAAGACATCCTGGTTAAGATCACCGCGGCCAACCGGGGACCGGATACGGCCGAACTGCACCTGCTGCCTACACTCTGGTTCCGGAACGACTGGGCAACCTGGATTGCCGAATCCAACAGGGCACCCGGGAAACCGAACCTCAGGCAGGTCGAGGCAGCGGCGGGCGTAAGCACCGTCTCGGCAACGCATCCGCTGCTGGGTGAATTCATCTTTTCCTGCGAAGGCGAGGTGCCGCTGCTCTTCACCGAGAATGAAACGAATAATGCCCGGCTCTTTCCCGACTACCCGAACGAGAGCCCCTACGTGAAAGACGGCATCAACAACTGCATCGTAGAGGGCCGCCAGGACGCGGTGAACCCCGGCAGGCAGGGCACCAAGGTCGCGGCGCACTACCGTGTGAAGGTAGCTCCCGGCGATACGGCAACCCTGCGGCTGCGCCTCACCTCCGCGGGCCCTGCCGGCGAAAGCGGGAAAGGCAAAGCCGCCGCATCCCCCTTCGGGCCGGAATTTGACAGGACCCTCGCCGTCCGGCTGCAGGAGGCGGACGAGTTCTACCGGTCCGTGACCCCGCCGTCGGTCTCGCCAGACGCGGCCAACGTTATGCGCCAGGCCATTGCCGGCATGCTCTGGAGCAAGCAGTTTTTCTTCTTCGACGGAGACAACTGGCTGGATGAGCACCACTCCAACCCCCTCCATAGCGGATATCGCAGCTCCCGGAACTCGGAGTGGTTCCACATGCTCAACGAGGACATCATCTCCATGCCCGACAAGTGGGAGTACCCCTGGTACGCGGCCTGGGACCTGGCCTTCCACACGCTGCCGCTCTCGATCGTGGACCCCGACTTCGCCAAGGAGCAGATGAAACTGATGCTCAAGGGCGTCTACCTGCACCCCAGCGGGCAGATGCCCGCCTACGAGTGGAACTTCAGCGACGTGAACCCCCCGGTCCACGCCTTCGCAACGCTCTTCCTGCACCGTACCGAGCAGGCCCTGCGCGGCGAGACGGACCTCGAGTTCCTCCGGGCGACCTTCCACAAGCTGCTGTTGAACTTCACCTGGTGGGTGAACCGCAAGGACCGGAATGGCAACAACGTCTTCGAGGGGGGCTTCCTCGGCCTCGACAACATCGGCGTCTTCGACCGCAGCGCCCCGCTGCCCACCGGCGGCCACCTCGAGCAGGCGGACGGCACGGCCTGGATGGCCCTCTTCAGCCAGAACATGACGGAGCTTGCCGTCGAGCTTGCAGCCCACGACCCCGTCTACGAGGACATGGTCCTGAAGTTCACCGAGCATTTCTACTACATCGCCGCGGCCATGAACCGTGCCGGCCAGGACGGCATGTGGGACGAGGAGGACGGCTTCTACTACGACGTGCTGCAGCTCCCCGACGGCAGTGCCACGCGACTCAAGGTGCGCTCCATGGTGGGCCTGCTGCCCCTGTGCGCGACGACGGTCATCGAACAGTGGCAGCGGGAGCGCATACCGCGGGTGATGGCTCTCATCGGGCAACGCCTGCGCCGGATACCCGAGCTTCGGGAGACCATTCACCCCACGGGTCCGGGCCATTACGGCGTGGCGGACCGGGGAATCCTGGCCATGGTCAAACCGGAACGGCTTCGCCGTATCCTTGCGAAAATGCTCGACGAAAACGAATTTCTGGGCCCCTGCGGCATCCGCGCGCTCTCGAAGTTCCACGAGCTCAACCCGTTTATCTTCCACGTGAACGGCCAGGAGTACAAGGTGGACTACCTGCCGGCCGAGTCGAACACAGGCATGTTCGGCGGCAACTCCAACTGGCGGGGGCCGGTCTGGTTTCCGGTGAACGCGCTCATCATCAGGGCTCTGCTGAACTTCTACCTCTACTACGGCGACAACTTCAAAATCGAATGCCCCACGGGCTCCGGCAAGATGATGAACCTCTTCGAGGTTGCCAGGGAGATCTCGGACCGCCTGACCGGCATCTTTCTCCGCGACGGGCGCGGCCGGCGACCCGTCTACGGCGGCACGGAGAAGTTCCAGACCGACCCCCACTGGCGCGACTACATCCTGTTCTACGAGTACTTCCACGGCGACAACGGGGCGGGGCTGGGCGCAAGCCACCAGACCGGCTGGACAGGGTTGGTCGCCAAAACGATCCAGCTCTTCGGATTGCTCGATGCGAAAAAGTCTCTCGAGGCGGGCAAGGTGGCCGCCTTCGGCAGCGGTTCCGGAAAGGAGTGAAAAGAGATGGCGTCATGGCCCAGGCACCCGGTCATCTATGAAATCAACACCTGGGTCTGGCTGGGTGATCTGAGCCGGAAATACGGCAGGCCGATGAATCTCTCCACGTCTCAGTGTTGAAGGCACTGACGAACCGCCTGTCGGGTCTGCTTGGGGAAAATCCCGGCTGACGGACGGAAGGCGATTGGCCGCTCGAGACGAAAACGTATAGACGACAAGTGCTTATAGGGCAGGATGACTCAACGAGACCGCGGAATCGATAAAAGGAGATCTCCATGAACCGATCCGGCTTATCCATGAATCGATGGCGCACGCCATCTCTGTTGGTAATCGCATTGTTCCTCCTGCTTATCGGTTGCGCCCACCGTCCGATCAACCCGCCCATAACCCAGGTCGATCCGAAAGCCGGCTATCGACTCTTCACGCGCCCGCAGTTTACGGCGGGCAGAGACGGCATGGTGGTCCTCGCCTTTTCGGGCGGCGGCACGCGCGCGGCCGCATTCTCCTACGGCGTCCTCGAGTTCCTGCGGGATACCGAAGTCACCGGACCGAAAGGTGAGAAGGCACGC
Source organism: Syntrophales bacterium (assembly GCA_025454095.1). Lineage (GTDB taxonomy): Bacteria > Desulfobacterota > Syntrophia > Syntrophales > UBA2192 > UBA2192. The sequence continues at coordinate 16,079 of JALOPC010000035.1, forward strand.
CTGCTCGACTTTGTCAGCGTGATCACCGGCGTGTCGGGCGGAAGCTTCACGGCGCTCGCCTACGGACTTTACGGGGACAAGCTGTTCGACGATTACGAAAAGCGCTTCCTGAAGCGCGACGTGCAGGGCGAGATCACCTCCCGCACCATCAGCCCGGCCTACTGGCCATCCCTGTGGTCGAGCACCTGGGGCCGTTCGGAGATGGCGGCCGATCTGTACGACGAGATCCTGTTCAACGGCGCGACCTTCGGCGACCTCGCCCGCGGGAAGGGCCCGCTCATCATCCCGGCGGTCACCGACATTACGACGGGCGCCCGCCTGCCCTTTACGCAGGCGGCCTTCGACGCACTCTGCTCGGATCTCAGTGCAGTGCGTCTCTCCCGTGCCGCTGCCGCGTCATCGGCCGTGCCGGTGGTGCTTACGCCCGTCACGCTCAACAACTATGGAGGCACCTGCGGCTACGCGCCGCCCCCCTGGCTCAAGCCCTTTATCGACGCCGCCGAGCCGCCCCGGCCCGCGGCGCGCGCGACCCGTCATATCAAGGAAGAGGCGGAGTTCGGCGACGGCGCCAACCGGCCGTTCATCCATGTCGTGGACGGGGGCGTCTCGGACAACCTCGGCATGCGCAGCGTGCTGGACACCCTGGAGATCATGGAAGCGCTGCATCTGGTCGGCCAGCCCACGCCGCTCGACCACCTGCGCAGGATCATCGTCGTTGTCGTAAACTCCATGTCCTCGCCGAAAACGCAATGGGACAAATCGGAATCCCCGCCGGGCACGATCGAGATTCTGCTGAAAGCGGCGGGCGTTCCGATCGACCACTATTCCTACGAGGCGACGGAGCTGTTGAGGGACAAGCAGTCGCGGTGGCACTCCATGAAGCTGCTCCGGGAGTCGCCCGCATTTGCCGCGAACAGGGACCCGGCTGTGGCGGCCGCATTGCGCACGCCGGATGCGACGATCTATGCCATTGACGTGTCGTTCGCCGCACTGAAGGACAAGGCTGAAATTGATTACCTGAACGAACTGCCCACGTCTTTCACCCTGCCTGACGAGGCCGTCGACCGCCTGCGCGCCGCTGCGGGGAAGGCCATCATGGCGTCGCCCGATTTCCAACGGCTGCTGAAGGACATGGGGACCAGAATCGTGGCCGAGCCGCCGCGCACCGGGGAAGCAACAGCAGTGCCCGCCGCGAAGTAGAGCGCGTCGGATATCCGCTTCGCTGCTTTCGGGCAGCCTGCTCAAGCGGGGATGAAGAGGGCTGGAACCGGAGATCATGCTGCGGCGACTCGAAAGGAACCACCCGCCCCTCTCAGAACAGGAACGACACCCCGAGTTCCACCCGCTTGTCGTAGGTGCCGGGCACGCCGTCACCCCACAGACGCGTCCCGAGCATCATCCACGTGCTCCAGCGGCGGTCGACGATCCAGCCGAGTTCGAGCTCTGCCACTGCACCCGTCTCCGCATCCTGCTCCCAGTCGACGACGGGCTTCGGAGTCAGCTTGAGCCAGAATTGATTTCGCCACGTGTCTCTCAGGGCAAATTCCAACTGCGTGTAGTTGATGTTCTTGCGGTCCCCGTCGCCCGCCACGGAGACGATTTGCTTGATCAGGGGAGAAAAGGTCAGTTGGTGCGATTGCGCCGGCGACTCGGGCAGCGGGATCGGAAACGCAGCGTAAAGACCGGGGGTGAGCTGGTATTTCCCGCTGCCGAGGTCCTCCGGGTCCGCCGTCGGGAAGGTGACTTCGATAAACGTTGAAACCGGTATGTCGTGCATGCGAACCGGGCGAAGCCCGGCGCGGACCTTGATGTCCCCGAGGCGGGGGTTGAACGGGTCCCCTTCGAAATCCGTCTTCTCATCCGGGAAGGGCACCTCGAGACGGAACAGGGAAAGGAACCCGCCCGGATAAGCGTCGATTTTCAGCTGTGTTTTTGTCGATTCCCCTGGAGTGCCGCGATTCGTGGCCTGGCGTTTCAGCTCGATCTTCCCGTGCGGCAACTCCCTGGCGGCAGCCGCATCCCGGCTGTCCTCTTCGGCCCGGCTGATGCCCGGCGGCGCCTGCATGAGGAAGGCGAGAAGAACAATCACAACAAGGGTCTTCGCCCTTCTCATCATGTGAAGTGACACTCCCCGAGCGGCATCCTCGCAACCCCTTGCACCCCTGCCTCAGTGTCGAGGGGCGGATCCAAAACCGCCACCGGTCCCTGACTTCCGAAATACCTGCCGGACCGCATTCCCTCCGGTGACATGAAATCGGCCCTGTCCACGACGCCTACACCGATCGGCTGTGTCAATCGATAATGTGATAGCCCGCGTCGACGAAGGTCACGTTGCCCGTCAGGGCATCGCCGTGGTCGCTGACGAGAAAGCCCGCGATGGCCCCCACATCGTCGACCGTCACGAGCCGGTGCTGCGGGGATTTCCGCTCGGCCAGTTCGAGCAGTTCGTCGAACTTGCCGATCCCCGATGCGGCCCTCGTCTTCAGGGGGCCCGGCGAGAGGGCGTGAACGCGGATCCCCCTGGGGCCCAGCTCGGCCGCCAGGTAGCGCACGCAGCTCTCGAGGGCCGCCTTGACGGGGCCCATGGCGTTGTAGTTCTTCACCACCTGGTTTGCCCCGTAGTAGCTCATGGCCAGCAGGCACCCGCCGTCCCCCATCAGCGGCTCGGCAAGC
>JALOPC010000280.1 GCA_025454095.1 Syntrophales bacterium
AGGACCGAGGAGCGGAAGATCGAGCCGTCCTCGTAGTTGATGCCGACAGGGACGATCGGCACGTCGATCCCTCTTGCGCGGGCGAGGAACACGATGCGGGCCGCCCCGGTCTTCAAGGGACCGATGGATGCGCTTGCCGTCGAGCCGCCCTCGGGGAAAATGACGAGCGCGTCACCCCCGGCGAGCGCGCCGACGCAGTCTTCGAAGAAGGACGTGTAATCGACGGTCCCGCGGGCTTCCTGGCGTCGCACGACAGGGATCGCCCGCATGCGGCGCAGGATCGCGCCCACGACGGGGATGTGAAACAGGGTGGACTTGGCGATGTGACGCAGCCGCAGGGGAGGGCTGAAGAAGAGCGTCAGCAGCGGGTCGAGAAGGTCGTTGGGGTGATTCGGGGCGAGGATCACCGGGCCGGACGCGGGGAGGTTCTCCCGGCCCTCGATGACGATCTCGCGGAAGAAAACTTTTCCGATGAGGCGGAAGAAGGCGGGAAGCATGTTGGTCTGTCCGGCCTGTCCGGTCTGTCCAGTCTATTCAGTCTCTTCGGTCATCCATTGGGTATCGGGGCTCGGGTATCGGGTATCGGGAAGGAAGCGGATTGTGTGTAATAAATTCTTCCGTACCTTCAGCCCCTATACCCTGTACCCGAAACCCTAGACCCTTGTTTCACCGCTGCGTAGCCTTCCTGACGACGCCGGCCAGTTTCTCGACGACGGTTTTCAATTCGGCGTCGCTGTACGACGACTCGCCGAGGTAATCCCGGTCCAGCGTTTTCGTCGGGACGAACTTCTGCAGCACGAAGCGCTTCGCCCCGGGGATGAGCCGGCCGATGGCCTCGAGTTCCTGCAGACCGAGCAGCGAGCGGACGGCCGTGGTCCGGAATTCGTAGTCGACGCCGGAGCCCGTGATCAGGGAGATGCTCCTGCGGATTCTCTCGACGTCGGTCTTCGTCTTCGTTATCTCGCCGTAGCGCTCCAGCGGGGCTTTGATGTCCATGGCGAGGTAATCGATGAGCCCGCGCCCGAGCAGGTCCTCGAGCACGTCGGGCAGAGCCCCGTTGGTGTCGAGCTTGATCAGGTAGCCCATCGCCTTGAGGTGGATGGTGAAGGGGATCAGCTCGCTCTGCAGGGTCGGCTCGCCGCCCGTGATGACCACGGCATCGAGACGCCCCTTTCGCTTTTCGAGGAACGCGAGGATCTCCGGCTCCGGGATCCGGTTCGCGAACCGCTCCGGGTCCACCAGCTCGGGGTTGTGGCAGAAGGGGCAGCGGAAGTTGCAGCCCTGGGTGAAGACGACGGCGCTGATCTTGCCGGGGTAGTCGATGAGGGACACTTTCTGGAATCCGCCGATTTTCATCTCTGTTTTCTCACCTTCTTACCTTCTTACCTTCTCACCCTCTCAACTTCTTGCCTTCTTGTTGAATTGTTTCTTCTTGAGCCAGTGGATCAGCCCCGTCATCAGGACGGCGCCGGCCGCCTTTCCCAGAATGGCGATGCCCACGTGAGGGGTCGGGAAGGAAAACAGTTTCCCCTCGGGGTAGAACCAGGTCAGCACGACGAAGAGCACGCCGACCATGCCGGCCGCGGCGATCATGGCCTGGTCGATCCGCTCCACCGACCAGCCGCAGATGCCGCAGATCAGCCACTGGACCGGGTCGAGGAATGCCGAGACCGTATAGTAGGCCATGGCCGCAAAGAGGTTGGGGCTCTCCATGGGTCGCCTGTCCTTTCAGGGCGTCCGCATGCGGGGCGGCAGGATCCGCTTCGCGAGGGCCGCCGTCGCCACCAGGCACCAGACGGCCTCGAGGACGACGAAGGGGACGAAAGCGATCATCCAGGACGACCAGCAAGCGAGGCCCGCCCCGGCGATGTTCATGCCGATGTAGGCAAAGCCGTCCTGGGCGATGTACTTGAAGAGGCTCAGAAAAAAAGCCAGGAGCAGCAGGGCCACCCCCAGCGAACCGATCCAGGTTGCAGCATCCATACGGGAACCCCTCCGATGCCCCTCACATCTGCTTTACGGTCAGGCCGACGGAGCCCGTGTGCGTCGTGTCGGGCCGGGGCTTGCCCTTCTCGTCCGCCAGGGGCTTGTCCTCCAGTGTCACGAGGGCGGCCGTGACGGACTTGCGCCCCGAGGTGTCCCATCGCGCCATGAAGGTGCGCTGCCACTTCTTGCCGGGTTCGATCGACTCGACCCGGTACAGCCGCGGCTCGGCCGCCTTGCCGTCGGTCTCCACGTAGCGAAGGCGGACGGGCTCCGATTTTTCCTTGCCGTAGTTTTCCACGGTCACGGTGATGTTCACCCGCTTGCCCTTGCGGATGACGTGGGAGGCAGTGCCCTCGAGAGGCATCTTCTTGTCCGATTCCTGGATGAAGAAGGGCCCTACCTTGACCTTGAGCTTGTTGGTCTCGGGTCCCGCCTCGGCGGCGCGGGCGAGGGCCGTTGCCCCGAAGAGGACGAGACCGCAGAGCATCAGAACGAACAGGACTCTTCGCATGACTGCCTCCATGGCCTGGCGTTTCGAGTTACCAATTTACAGGGAACGGGGTGGGCGGTCAATAGCGGAATGCCCCGGCACGTCTTCCCGGCGGATCTTGAGGGAAAGCAGCATCGACAGGACGATCAGGCCCGCGGACACCACCCAGACCGGTCCGTAGCCGCCGGTCGTGTCGTAGACCCACCCCGTCGCCGTGGGGCCGATGACGCCCCCGATGGACGCGGTGCCCAGGGTGATGCCCATGAGCTTCCCGAAGCCGTGCACCCCGAAGTACTCCCGGACGACGGCCCCCCGCATGACCATGTTGCCGCCGAAGCCGGGCGAGAACAAGAGCAGGAAGAGGGCGATCGGCCACAGGGCCGCCGCGAAGTGAAAGGCGACAAGGCCGGCGGCCATGCAGAGGAAGGCCGCCGCCATGACGTAGCGTTTTTCCGTCACGTCCCCCAGCCAGCCGAAGCCGAACCGCCCCGGGATGCTGAAAAGCGGGATGGCCGCTGCCACGAGCCCTGCCGTTTCCCGCGGGATCCCCTGGGAGGCGAGGAAGGGCATGACGTGCACGACGATGGCCGCGAGCACCGTGAACCGGACCTCGACGAGGTTCAGCCACAGAAACGGCCGGCTTTTCACGGCTTCCCGGAAGGGGACCCTGGCCTCCGCGATCTCGCGCCGGGCCGCCCCGGATGCCGTTGAGGGACTCGGCCGAAGAGGGCCGTCGGGTTCAAGACCCATCTCCTCCGGCCGGTCGCGGATAACCAGGGCAAGCGGGATCCCCAGGGCCCACATGCCCACGCCCTGGACGATCATGG
>JALOPC010000281.1 GCA_025454095.1 Syntrophales bacterium
GGCTTGCCGGCGCCATGCTCCAGCTGGTCCGGGTCGGGTGCCACAACATCAACCTCGTCACCCCGAGCCACGTGGTCCCGCAGATCCTCGAGGCGCTGGTCCAGGCCGTCGGGGGCGGGCTGCACGTGCCGCTGGTCTACAACACCGGCGGCTACGATTCCGTCGAGACGCTGAAGCTGCTCGACGGGGTTGTCGACATCTACATGCCCGACTTCAAGTTCTGGGACAACGCGTGGGCCGAGCGCCTCTGCGGCGCCGGGGACTACCGCGAGCGGGCCATGGAGGCCCTGCGGGAGATGCACCGGCAGGTGGGGGATCTCGAGATCGACGAGGCCGGCGTGGCCGTGCGGGGGCTTCTCGTGCGGCACCTCGTGATGCCCGGAGGCGCGGCGGGGACGGAAGGGGTCATGCGGTTCCTCGCCACGGAGATCTCGAGGGACACCTTCGTCAACGTCATGGACCAGTATCGCCCCTGCTGGGAGGCGCAGAAAACCCCGGCCGTCAACCGGCGGATCTCCCGCGAAGAGTACGAGCAGGCCCTCGAGGCGGCCCGAAAGGCGGGGCTGCACAGGCTGGACGACCGGGTGAGAACGCGACTCGCCTGAGGCAAACATGTAACCACCCCTCTTCTCCTCCCCTGGCGGGAGGAGGACGTGGAGGAGGGGGAGCATTCCCCCTCACCTCAATCCTCTCCCGCAGAGGGGAGAGGACGATCAAAGGAAGGGTCTATTTCTATGCCGATTTTCGAGTATCGATGCGAGAAGTGCAAAAAAACCTTTGAGGCCCTCGTCTTCGGAAACCAGGAGGTGTCCTGCCCGAAGTGCAAGGGGAAAAACGTGAAGAAGCTCATGTCGGCCTTCAGCCACTCGAGCGACGGCAAGTTCACGAGTTCGACGGGCCCGGGCTGCGGGTCCTGCAGCGCCACCAGCTGCGGCCCCTCCTGAGGGGGTTGACGACGCGGCCGAAGGTTTCGGCCGAAGACAACAAACCGAGGGGAAACCGTACCGCACGGTCTGCGCCGCGAGCCCCGTTGCGACGGGAGTTCGCTCCTGCCGGGGCTCATGGTCGGACAACAGAGGGAAGGCGATGGAAGAGAAGAACTTTCTGCACACCTTCCAGCGGTCCCGGACGGATCGCTGGCTGGGAGGGATATGCGGGGCGCTGGGCGTGCGGACTCCCGTCCCGTCGTGGGCGTGGAGGCTGCTGTTCGTGCTGCTCTTTCTGATCTACGGAACGGGCTTCCTGCTCTACGTCCTGCTGTGGATCTTCGTCCCGCAGGAAAACGAGCAGTGATGAAGTGCGTGAGTGCATGAGTGCGTGAGTGAAAAAGGGGACAGCATTTCTTCTGGTTTTTCTTCACTCAGACACTTCCGCACTACCGCACTACCGCACTAATCCCCCAGCGGGATTTCGTCCTTCTCCCCGTCGAGAACCTCGCGGACCTTCTTCAGCATGTCCTCGAGCCGGTAGGGTTTCGCCATGAAGCCCGTGGCGCCCGTAGCCGCTGGCGATGAGGACCTTCACCGACGGGTTCATCGTCAAGAGTTCCTGGAGGCATTTCTCGCCCCCCATCCCCGGCATCCCCAAATCGAGGATCACGAGATCGATCTCCTTGCCCCGCCTCGTGTATGTCTCGACGGCCTCCTCGCCGCTGCGCGCCATGAGCACCGTGTAGCCGAACTGCTCGAGGGTGTTCTGGCCGATGTCGAGGATGTCGGGCTCGTCGTCGACAATGATGATCGTCTCCGCCCCGCGGTAGTCGGCCTTCTTCCGCGCCTCCTTCTCCGGGGCCGTCCCGGCCCGCTCCTGCACGGGCAGGTAGATCCGGAAGGTCGTCCCCGCGGCCGGGCTGCTCTCGCAGAGAATGATCCCGCGGTGGCTCTGGACGATGCCGTAGACGATGGCCAGCCCCAGCCCGATCCCCGAGCCCACGCCCTTGGTCGTGTAGAAGGGCTCGAAGATCCGCTCCAGGGTTTCCCGGTCCATGCCGTGACCCGTGTCGGTGAAGGAGAGTTCCACGTAGGCCCCCGGCTTCACCCCCACGTGGCTGCGGCAGAAGGCCTCGTCGAGCCGGACGTTGCGGGTCCCGATGACGATCTTGCCGCCGTTGGGCATGGCGTCCTTCGCGTTGATTCCCAGGTTGAACAGGACGTGCTCGAGCTGCACCGCATCGCCGTCGATGCTGCGCAGGTCGGCGGACAGCCGAAGCTCGGCCGCGATCGACTCGGGGATGGTCCGGGCCAGCGTCTTCTGGGCCTGGCGCACCACCTCGTTGAGTTCGAGGGGCTCGAGACGGCTCTCCTCCCGGCGGCTGAAGATCAGCAGCTGCTTGGTGAGCGCCGCCGCCCGCTGGACGGAACGCTCGATCTGCAGCAGCCAGCCCTGTTCCGTGCGGTCCCGGTCGCCGCGCATCATGAGCAACTGGATGTAGCCCGAGATTCCCTGCAGGTGATTGTTGAAGTCGTGGGCGATCCCGCCGGCAAGCGTCCCGACGGCCTCCATCTTCTTGGCGTACTGCAGCTGGGATTCGAGCTGCACGTGCCGCGTCACGTCCCGCAGGAGGCACAACACCGCGGGGCGCTCTTCCCAGGTGATGGGGACGGCGCGCACCTCGGCCTGGAACTCGTGCCCGCCCTTGCGAAGCGCCCCGAAGGTCAGCGTCCCCCGGAGGTTCGCCCCGGCGAGGATCTTGCCATAGTGGGCGAGCACCCGCTCGCGGTCCTCCGGCCGGATGAGATCCGCGATGGGCACGGCGCCCAGTTCCTTGGCCGCGTAGCCCATGAGATCCGTCATCGACGGGTTGGGAAACTTCACGAGGTTGTCCTGGACAATGAAAATCCCGTCGAGGATCTTCTCCACGAGGAGGCGGTAGCGCTCCTCCGAATCCTTCAGCGCCCGGGCGAGGGTGGCAAACTCCTTCTCCATCTCCTCGAGGTACCGGACGCGCTCGCGAAGCGCCGCGATCTCCTTGACGTACTGCTCCTTCTCGGGACCTGTCACCGGATCACTCCTCCCGTCCTTGCTTGCTGTCCCGGGCTGCCTGCTCCCGGATTTTCCGCCATTTCGTCAGGCGCTCGCGGACGACCTTCTCGTACCCGCGGTCCGTGGGCGTGTAGTAGACCTGCCCCTGGAGTCTCTCCGGGAGATGGTCCTGGGGCACGAAGGCCTCCTCGTAATCGTGGGCGTACTTGTAGCCCTTCGCGTACCCGAGATCGCGCATGAGCCGCGTGGGCGCATTGCGGATGTGCAGCGGCACGGGCAGGGTCCCCGTCTCGCCGATGACGGATTTGACCTTCCCGTAGGCGCGGTAGATCGCGTTGCTCTTGGGGGCCGTGGCGAGGTAGACCGCCGCCTGCGCGAGAGACAGCTCGCCCTCGGGCAGCCCGATGAAGTGGAAGGCCTGCATGGACGCCATGGCCACCGTGAGGGCCATGGGGTCGGCGTTGCCGATGTCCTCGGAGGCGAAGCGGATCATGCGCCGCGCGATGTACAGGGGGTCTTCGCCCGCCTCGAGCATGCGCGCGAGCCAGTACAGGGCCGCGTCGGGGTCGCTGCCCCGGAGGCTCTTGTGGAGGGCCGAGATCAGGTTGTAGTGCTCCTCGCCCGCCTTGTCGTACTGCAGGGCCTTGCGCTGGAGGGCCGCCTCGGCCATGGCCAGGGTGATCGCCCGCCCCTCTGCGCCCTTCCCGGTCACAAGCGAGGCCGCCGCCTCGAGGTTGTTCAGGGCCGACCGCGCGTCGCCGTCGGCGGCGCGGACCATGTGCTCGAGCGCCTCGGGCTCGACCTCGATGGAGAGCCCCCCCAGGCCCCGCACGGGGTCCGCAAGCGCCCGCCGCAGGATCTCGGCCAGCTCCTCCTCGGTGAAGGGCCTCAGAACCATGACACGGGTGCGGGACAGCAGCGGGGAGATGACCTCGAAGGAGGGGTTTTCGGTGGTGGCGCCGATCAGCGTGATGAGGCCGCTTTCCACGTGGGGCAGGAAGGCGTCCTGCTGGGCCTTGTTGAACCGGTGGATCTCGTCGACGAAGAGGATCGTCCTGCGGCCCGTCTTCTCGATCTCCACCCGGGCCTCGTCGATGACGGCCCGGATCTCCTTGACGCCGGAGAGAACCGCCGAGAAGGTGGCGAAGTGGGATTTCGTCTCGCCGGCGATGAGGCGGGCCAGGGTCGTCTTCCCGGAACCGGGCGGTCCCCAGAAGATCATGGAGAAGAGGCGGTCCTCCTCGATGGCCTTGCGCAGCAGCCCCCCCCTGTCCAGGATGTGGGACTGGCCCACGTATTCCTCCAAGGCCTCCGGCCGCATGCGGTCCGCCAGGGGGCGGGCGTTTCTCATGCGCTCATCGGGGGAGTCCGCGGGCTCCGCGGGAACCTTTTGTCCGCTCTTCCGCACTGTCGATGTACCGTTTTCGCAGGATGACGCCGTGCAGACGCTCATCGGCGCGCGTGCGCAGTGAACGGCCGCCACAAACCCGCGTGGAACGGCCCCGCGGGCGGCGAAACCATAACACGGTTCGCGCCAAAATACAATTGCGCCCCAGCGAAAAAGAAAATCCCCCTCCTTCCCCCTTTTACAAAGGGGGATGACAGGGGGATTTGTCTCTTCAGGTCTTGTCTTTCCCTGATCCCTGAACCCCGTACCCTGAACCCTTTACCTCCCGATGCACTTCGGGTGCGCCTCGATCGCCTTGAGGGCCCGCTGGATCTCCTCGTCGGGCAGCTCGTAGGCCGACAGCTTCCCGGA
>JALOPC010000036.1 GCA_025454095.1 Syntrophales bacterium
CTCGTTGAGGAGCTTCTTCACGGAGCCGAAGGATTGTGTCGGTCCCGCCGCCGGCGGCCAGGATTAGAGCATGAGGATGGCCACGACGATGACCCCGACGAACCCTGCCATCGCGGGCCACAGGTTCCTGCGGGCGATCTCGACGGGGTCCGTGCCCGTAATGGCCGCCGCCGGGATGAGGGCCCAGGGGATGATCGTCCCGCCGCCCACGGCCACGGCGAAGAACTGGCCCAGCGCGCCGAGGGTGGCCACGTCGAGCTTCGTCGGGCCGCCCAGGGCCTGGGCAAGCGTTCCCACCAAAGGAAGCCCCGAGAACCCCGACCCGTCGAGGCCGGTGATCCCCCCGACGACGGCCTGGATGACGGCGATCGGTACGGCGCTGAGCGGCACGGCACCGGCCAGGGATTGGCCGAGGTCGAACAGCAGGCCCTTGGCGCCGTCGCCGAAGATCGCCTTGGCGGTTCCCGGCGAGCCCATGAAAAAGAAGGCCGCAATGAGCAGCACCGGCGCGAAGATCCTGATGCCGAACTGAAAGCCCGCCCGCGTGTGCTCGGTGAGTTTCTCGAACCCCTCCTTGCCGTACCCGCCGAGGGCGACGAAGACCATCACGATCCCGACGGTCCCGCCCAGAAGGGCCGTGGCGTCTCCTCCCCGCAGCTTCAGGACGAGCATGCCCGCGACGTCGAGGGCGAAGAGAGCGGCGATGACGGGCAGGGCGATCTTCTTGAAGCCCGGGTTGGCGGCGGTCCACTTCTCTCTCTCTTTCAGGGCCTCTGCGGAGGCCTCGAAGGGGGCCCATTCGATGGGCCTGCCGGCGTTGTCCCGGATGTCCCTGCGCACGGAGCGGAAGGACAGCGGCAGGGCGATGGCCGCCCAGACGAGCAGCATGGGGACGCTCTTCCACATCACGGCGTCCACGGACACGCCGGCCGTCTTGGCGGTGATCCCCGGCGCGCCCTGGATGATGAAGTCCGTCGTCAGCGCGCAGCCGTACCCGAACATGCTGATGGCCATGGCGGCGTTGATGGGCGAGAGGCCCGCCTTGATCGCCGCAGGCAGCAGCAGGGCTCCCACCAGGGCGATGGCCGGCGAGGGCCAGATGACCCAGGCCACGAGCATGATGACGACCCCCATGACCCAGAACGCCACTTCCGGCGAGACGAGCATTCTCTGCACCGGCCGGAACATGGTTTCCGCGAGACCCGTCTCCTCGAGCATCTTCGCCATGGCCACGATGATCGAAATGATGGCGATGATCCCCAGAAGCTCGGTGAACGCGACGGTCAACGAGTTGAAGACCGCCTGGACGGCCTTGACGAAGCTCCCCGTGACGACCCATGCCAGTACGAAGGACGCCACGATGCAGACAATCGGCGTTTCCTTCCGAAGAGCCATGGTGACGAGCACGGCGACGATGAAAAACGCGTAAACCCAGTGCGCAAGTGTCAGTTCCACGTCATCTCCCTCCTTTGAACAGGTCCCATAGCCCCGCCTTTTCGACCCTTTCCCGGACGGTCCTCCGGTCCAGCGTGTAGAGGCCCAGCCCTTTCATCCGTTCGAAGTACACAGAGCCCGAGAAAGTGAACTTGCCGGCCAGGCCTTCCTCGGTTGCCATGCTCTCCCGCACGAACCCGATGGCATCCCCCGCGGCGAGAGACCGGGGCAGGACCAGCGGCTCCTGGCCGCGAATGTGCCGGACGGCGTTGCAGCCGGCCAGCGTTCCCGTGACGATGGCCTCCGTGTGCCCGACGAGCAGCCCGGCCTTCTCGCCGGCGCAGAAGAGATTTCCCACCCCCCGCACCTTCAGGCCGTCGTCGCGCGGCGCCATGCCCACGTAGCGGATGGAATTCCCGAGCCCCCCTGCGTAGGGGTCCTCGTATCGGGCGTTTTCGAACCCCCCGATTCTCCGCAGCGCCGCGAGCGGGAAGAAGGGCACCATGAGCTTGGCGTGCCCCGTGTCGAGCAGGACGAGGTTCGTCTGGAATTCGGGGATGGCGTACTGCTGGCAGGCCTTGATCGAAGTCTGGACTTCCTTCTGCAGGGAAAGGGGTAAAGGGACAACGACGACCCCCTTTCGATTCAGCTCGGAGACGAGGTCGCGCGAGAGGGACTCCTTCAGGAGCTTGCAGGAGCCGCTCATGGCGCCCACCTGGCTGCCCTTGCGCCCCGCGATTTCATGGACGCCGCAGAGCGCCGTGACGCTGACCCGCCCCCCGAAGGCCGGGCAGCGCAGGACGCAGAGCACGCAGCCGTTTCCGTGCTTCGCGCACTGGCCCGGGGGGCCCGCGGTTCCCGTCGCATCGACGTAGGCCCCGGCCGTGAAACTGACCGTCTCGTCGCCCTCCTTGCCGTGGATGGCGAGGATGGAGCCGTCTTTCATCTCCACGTCGTTGACGCGGGTGGCAATCCGGATCGCGACGCCCTTCGACTCGAGGTGCGCCCGGACGAGAGGCTCCATGGTGGCCACGTTGTACAGGGAGGCGTGGGGGTGCCCGGGAAATTCGATATCGCGGTGCAGGGAGTTGGCGTCGGCGAGTTCGAAGAGATCGCCCCCGCCCAGGGCAATCATCTCCTCGGCGGCGGTGAATCGCCCGTTGTTGCGCATGATCCCGCCGACCAGTCCCGTGCCCAGGAGCATGTCCGTGCGCTCGATCAGGGTGACCGCGGCCCCCTGCTTTACGGCGGAGAGTGCGGCTGCGCATCCGGCCCACCCCGCCCCGACGACGATGACCTTCATGGGATCCTTTCCCGGGTGCAAGTGATGCATCCTACCCATTCTTGCGGAACTTGTAAATGGGGAGTGTCGCGCCGCGGCCCCCCCGAAAAAAGACTAAGGTCCGGACGCGGATCTCCCGATTGAAATACCGGGAGCATGCGATGAGGATTTCGCGACAGGATCTGCACCAGTTCGAGTACGGCGTGGGGCTCGTTTCGCTCGTCGTTCTGATCGCCGGGCTGAACATCCTCGACGTCATCTTCACGCAGCTGATCCTCGCCACGGGGGGCGCCGAGTGCAACCCCGTCGTGCGCGCGGCCATAGACGTCTACGGAGACCGGTTCTGGATCTGGAAGGTCGCCGGCGTCTCCTCTCTCCTGGTCCTGATGTGCCTCTACAGCCGCCTGAAGCTGTTCCGGGTGATCCTGGCCGGCACGGCCCTGCTGTTTGCGGGCGTCATCTCCTGGCAGCTGCACCTCCTGGCAAGCGGTCCCCTGGGCCGCTGAGCCCGCCCGTCCAAACCCCGTTCCGGTATTGATCGAGGCGCCCTCCCGTGGTAGAAAGGTGGCGGTTTGGGTCTGAAAAGGGGGGGAAGCCACATGCCCGTCGTCCATCCCGTGATTGTCGGCATCGGACAGATCACCTGTCGTCCCGATGAATACCCTGAGACCATGCACCCTCTCGAGCTGGCGAAGATCGCCGCGGCCTGCGCCGCGGAGGACTGCCGCTGCCCTGCCGTCCTGGGCCGTGCCGACAGCGTGACCGTCATCAACGTGTTCTCGCACGCGTACGGGGACCCTGCGGGTCTTCTCTGCGAGATGCTGGGCATCCGGCCGCGAGTGCGCGAATACACGGCCATGGGCGGCAACACGCCGCAGTGGCTCGTGAACCGGACGGCCGACCGCATTGCCCGGGGCGAGATCGCCATCGCGATCCTGGCCGGCGCGGAGGCCATGCACAGCGCCCCGGCCGGGACGCGGGACAACTGGCTCAAGGACCCGGGCGGCCTCGGTGTCCCCGAGATGGTGGGGGACACGCGCTGGGGTTCGACCCCGCACGAGATGCTGCACCATGCCCGCTATCCCCTCGAGGTCTATCCGCTCTACGAAAACGCGCTGCGGGCCGCGCGGGGCATGAGCGTTGCGGAAAACCGGTCCTTTCTTGCCGAGTACTGCGCGCGGTTCTCGAAGATCGCCTCCGAAAATCCCCGGGCCTGGTTCCGCAAGGCGCGTTCGAGCGACGAGATCGGGACCGTGACGGACCGCAACCGGATGGTGAACTTCCCCTACACCAAGTACATGAACCCCATCATGAACGTCAACCAGGCGGCCGCCGTTATCATGACGGGGTCCGACACGGCCCGAAACCTGGGAATCCCGCAGGGCAAATGGGTCTACCTCCACGGCGGGGCCGACGGCACCGACCGGTGGTTCCTCTCGGAACGGGACGACTTCACCTCCAGCCCGGTGGTCCGCGAGGTGGCGTCGGCATGCCTCTCCATGGCCGGCCGGCAGATCGGCGAGATGGACCTCTTCGACCTCTACAGCTGCTTCCCCAGCGCCACCCTCCTGCAGGCCCGGGAGATCGGTCTCGACCTCGAGAGGCTCCCTCCGCTCACCATCACGGGTGGGCTTCCCTATTTCGGCGGGCCCGGCAACAGCTACACCCTGCATGCCGTCGTGGAAGCCGTTGAAAGACTGAGGAAAACCCCCGACCGAGTGGCCTTCATCTCCGCCCTGGGGTGGTACTTTACCAAGTTTTCCGCGGGGATCTACAGCGGCCGGGAGCCCGATCGGTCCTGGGACCGAAAGGGGCAGGACGCCCTGCAGAAGCGGCTCGATTCCGGGCGGGGCCCCGGGCTGGATATGGCCCCGAAGGGGGCGGCCGCCGTGGAGGCTTACACGGTCATGCACAACCGCCGGGGCGAGCCGGATTACGCGATCGTCGCTGCCCGCCTGGAGAGCGGCGAGCGCTGCTGGGCCATGACGGAAAAAGACCCCGATCTCTTCAGGGCCATGGAAGAAGAGGAGTTTGTCGGCAAGAAGGGGCGGATGACCCCGGGGGACGGGGGCCCGAACCTCATCGCCTTCTGAGACGGGATGCGATGAAAGGCCCCGGAGAGGTGCCTTTCATCCCGGGCCGTCACTCCTTGCGGTGCCGGTAGCTCAGGGCGATGCCGTCGTCCATCGTCGTGCTGACGATTACGGTATCGAATTCGGGGTGCCTGCGGATCATCTCCATGTACCGCCTGAGGTCCCCGGCTTCCGAGACGGCGTTGTGCACGGCGACGATCCCGCCCGGAGCGAGCTTCGCCGGGTAGAGCTGCCGGAAGTAGTCCATCTGCCCGTCCTTGTCGGCGTCGAGGAACACGAAGTCGAAGGGCCCCTTGAGGCCTGCCATTTCCTTGTGGGCATCGCCTCGGACCAGGGTGATTCTCCCGGCAAGCCCCGCGTCGCGGACGTTTTTCTGCGCGACGGCGTGGCGCCCGGAGTCGATCTCGATCGTCGTCAGACGGCCGCCCGTTTCTTCCAGGCCCAGCCCCATCCAGATGGCCGAATACCCCTGCGAGGTTCCCACCTCCAGGACGCGGGTCGCACGGGTGGCCTTTACCATCAGGCTCAGATACTCGGCATCTGAGCGGGGGGTGCTCCAGTAGCGGCCGATCTTCGATTCCATCCCGTCCAGGACCCTTCGGACCCGCGCCGGTTCTGCCCGTGGGATCCGGCTTGCGGTCTGCTCCGCCTGTCCCGGAGCGGGAGACGCGAGCGCCCCCACGGCGACGAGCCCCATGGCGGCCGTGCAGAACTCTCTCCGATTCAGTCTTTTCTCCGTTTGCATCGTTCCGCGTCCTTCGCTTCCGTCGTTTCTTCCCCGTTGTTCATTTCCTGCTCTGGATCCGCCACGCCGCCAGCCCGGCTGCGATCGTTGCGAGACCGACGAGGCTCTCCAGCGGCCTCTGCGCCGCGGTGAAGACCGTCATCGCCGCGACGCCCGCAAGGAAGAGCCACGGGACGAGCGGCCAGCCGGGAACCTCCATCTTCGCCCCCTCCCTCGATTTCAGGACGATCAGGGCCGTCACCGCCGCCGCCGTACTCAGGCTGAGGGTGAAGCCGATCCAGGTGAGCATCGCCTCGAAGGTCGCACTCCAGAGAAAGAAAAGGGCGAGGCCCGCCTGCACGGCGATGGCCGCGCGCGGCGGACCGGACACGACGGCAAGACGCCGGGGCAGGTAGCCGTCAGCCGCCATCTGCGCGTAGACGCGCGGCCCCGCCATCACGAGCGACGAGACGCTGCTGACGAGAACGAGCGCGATGAGGCCGGCCACGGCTTCCTCCAGGACGGCGCCGCCCAGGGCCCGCGCGGCAATGCGCCCCACCTCGAGCCTGCCGGCCAGCTCGGCCGCCGGGGCGGCGAGGACAAAGGCGGCGTTGAGGGCCAGGTACAGGACGGTGACCAGCGCCGTGCCGAGGATCAGGGAACGCGGGACCGTCCGCTCCGGATCCCGGATTTCGCCGGCGACGTACACCGCGGCGTTCCACCCGGAGTAGCTGAAGGAAATCCAGACGAGCGATACCCCGAAGGCCGCGAGGGGGAAGGGTGGAAGGGGCTCGGCAGGGGGCGCTTCACCCGCCGCGAGGGAAAAGGCGGCAAAGGCGGCGATCAGGGCGACCTTGAGCAGGACCGCCCCGTTCTGCACCTGCGCGCCCCGGCGGACCTCGCCGGCGTGCACGGCGGCAAAGGCCGCTATCAGGATGGACCCCGCCGCCGCCGGGGAGAGTCCCCCGAGCCAGGGCCTTGCATAGGTCCCGAACGCGAAAGCCGCCGCCGCGAGCGGGGCCGAGAAACCGACGAGCAGCGAGAGCCAGCCCGCCACATATCCCGCCGCCGGGTGCAGGGCGCGGGAGAGAAACCGGTATTCGCCGCCCGATTCGGGTATCCGCCTGGCAAGCGCTCCGTAACACACGGCCCCGAGAGCGGCCTGCACACCGCCCGCGGCCCAGGCCAGGAGGACGTAAAGGGGGGAACCCAGGTCCGCAAGAAGGAACCCGCTGGTGGTGAAAACGCCCGCCCCGATCATGTTGGCCACCACGAGCGCCGTTGCGCTCGTGAGTCCGAGGCTTCTTTGCCGTGTCACAGTGCGCTCCTGCCGGTTTCTCTGCGATGAACCCGTACGGCGGAGAAGGAAGTATAGGGGATGCGCGATGCGGCGACAAGCGATATCTGCGCGACTCGACCGCGAAAGTCGTTCCTCGAATCGGCAGGCGGGTGGTTTACCATGGGCTCACACGAAACCCGATCCAGGAGGGGGGAGATGAGCATGCAGGCCGTGATGCGGCGAGTGGTTGTGTGGGCCATCGTGGCGTGCCGAAACGGTGACGCAAATAACCCTTGACCCGGAAGGGGAAGCGGTGTAGCATTCCCCCCATCGCGGCGGTGAGCAGCCCCGTTGCGATCTGGGCTGGATGTAAACATTTTGTCGTGTAGAGGTTGACCACCATGCTCTTCAAAGTGGTGGTTTTTTTATTTCTGCCGTCGTTTTTTGTCCGCCTGTGAAAATCTGCGAAAGGAGGACAAGGGCGATGTCAGAAGGCAACGTCAAATGGTTCCATGAGCGCAAGGGCTTCGGTTTCATCGAAACCGACGAAGGCAGTGACGTCTTCGTGCACTTCAGCGCGATCGAGGACAGCGGCTTCAGGACCCTTCAAGAGGGTCAGCGCGTACGCTTCGAGATCCTGCAGGGCCCCAAAGGCCCCGCCGCCTCGAACGTGAGGGCGCTCTAGGCCGTACGAATACGCGGGGGCACTTTCCTGCCATGGAAGCGGGGAAGTGCCTTTGCTTACTCTTCCGATTGATCCCGCCTCTGTGGTTCCATTGTCGGGGCCCTCGTGCCTGCCCCGGGAAGATTCGGAGGAAGACGAAACAACGAATAGGAGGCGTACATGAACAGAAAACTTTACGTTGGAAACCTCTCGAGCGAAGCGACGGAGGAGGAACTGCGTTTTAATTTTTCCCAGGCCGGCAATGTCCTTTCCGTGAGCCTCATCAAGGACCGGATGACGGGCCTCAACAAGGGATTCGGGTTCGTGGAAATGGAAACCGAAGAGGGCGCCCAGAAGGCCATCGAGTCCTTCAACGGCGGGGAGCTTCACGGCAAGGTCATCGTCGTGAGCGAAGCCAAGCCCCCGAAGGATCGGCCGGCAGGCGGCGGCTTCGGCCGGGACAGCCGGCCCCGCCAGGGCGGCTTCGGCCGGGGCCCGGGCAGGCCGGGCGGCGGTGGCGGTCGTCGTTACTAAGTCCCATGGAATATCGGGGCGTCCCCTGCGGGGGGGACGCCCCGTTTCCCTTCCGGGAGGCGACATGAAAAAACCCAGGCTGGTCCTGATCCACCCTGCCCCCGACAAAGACCGTTTGATCTCGAGGCGCAGGGCAAAATCCTCCGTTGCCCAGCTGAACCTTCCCATCCTGGCGGCCCACGCCGATGACCGGTTCGACGTGCGCATCCTCGACGAAAATGTGGAGGAGATCCATTTCGACGCCGTCGAGGCCGATCTCGTCGGGATATCCCTCATGACCTGCACGGCCCTCCGCGGCTATGAGATCGCCGACGGCTTCCGCCGCAGGGGAGTGAGCGTCACCCTCGGGGGCATGCACGTTTTTTTCCTGCAGGAAGAAGCGCTCGACCACGCCGATGCCATCGTGGTCGGGGAAGGCGAGTACGCCTGGAACGACCTGCTGGATGATTTCCTCGCTGGCCGGATGAAGAAGCGCTACCGTGCGGAAAGGCTCCATGATCTCGAAGGCTTGCCGCGTCCGCGCCTGGACCTGCTCAAGCCCGGCGCCTACTCCTTCCCGAACGTCGTCGAGACCTCCCGGGGCTGCCCCAACCGTTGTAACTACTGCGCCGTCACCGAGTTCTGGGGATCGAAATTCCGGTTCCGCCCCGTCGAAGAGGTCGTCGACGAAATCAAGGCTCTGCCGCAAGGGGATCTTCTGTTCATCGACGACAACATGTTCGGGCACTCGGAGCGGTCGAAGGAGCTCTTCCGGGCCCTGATCCCTCTGAAGCGCCGGTGGGTCGGTCAGGGGGACTTGCGGCTCGCGCGGGATCCGGAACTGCTGGATCTCGCCTCCCGCAGCGGCTGCAAGTGGCTTTTCATGGGCTTCGAGACGACCAGCGTGGAGAACCTCCGGGCCCTGGGCAAGGCGAAGCTCAACCGGGCGCCGGAATACGAGAAGTCCATCTCCACGATCCACCGCTCCGGGATCAAGATCCTGGGCTCCTTCATGTTCGGGCTCGACAACGACGGCCCGGATGTCTTCGCCCGGACGCTCGACTTCTGCATCGACAACCGCCTGGAGTGCGCAAACTTCTACATTCTCACCCCTCTGCCGGGGACGAAACTCTTCGACGACATGAAGGAGCGCAACCGCATCGAGCACTTCGACTGGTCCCGCTACGACGCCAATCACGTCGTCATCAAGCCGGCGGGCATGTCCAAGAAGGAACTCACGGAAGGCTACATCCGGACCTACCGCGCCTTCTACTCCATGCGCTCCATCGCCCTGCGGGCTCTTTCGACCGGGCGCGACAAGGGGCACACGGTTCTCATGAACCTCGGCCGCAAGCTCAAGCACATTTCAGCGGAAATGGAAAAGAGGGATTCCTGCACGAACGGGAATCCCTCTTTGCGATTCATGGGCGCGCCGGCGCCGGTTCTATTGACCCTTGAACCGGGCCTGACGCCTCTCGACGAAGGAGCGGATCCCCTCGGCGGCATCCTCGCTTTTCATGATGGGTGCAAGATCGGGCAGCAGCCTCGCGATTGCCGCCCGTTCGCCCTCGGCACGCGTGCGCCTGGCCGATTTCCGCCTGGCCGATTTCAGGGAGGCCTGCACGCCCAGGGGCGCCTGCCGGGCTATCGTCTCCGCGATCTCCAGGGCCCGGTCCACCTGCCGGCCCGGCTCGGCCAGCTCCTGCACGAGGCCCAGGCGCAAGGCCTCGGCGGCCGGGATCTCGTCGCCCGTGAGCAGGTAGCGCATGGCGTTGCCCCAGCCGATCTCGCGGTGCAGGCGCACCGTGGCGCCCCCGACGGGGTAGATGCCCCGCCTGACCTCGATCTGGCCGAAGCGAGTGTCCGAGGCCGCGACACGGATATCCATGGCCAGCAGCAGCTCGAGGCCGATGGTGTAGCAGATCCCCTGGACGGCCATGACCATGGGCTTTCCGACCTGCCTGCCCTCGACGAGCCCGAAGGGGTCGCAGGTGCCTGCGGGCAGCTCGGGGAGCCTTGCCTCTCCCAGGCAGGGTGCCCACTGCGGCAGATCGAGGCCGGCCGTGAAGTGCCGGCCGTGGGCAAAGAGCAGCCCGCAGCGAAGCTCCCCGTCCCGATCGAGTTCGCCCATGGCCGCCGCCAGCTCCAGGAACATCTCCACGTCGAAGGCGTTCATCTTCTCGGGCCGGTTGAGCCCCATGAGGAGCACGTGGCCCCGGCGCTCCACGGTGATTTTACCTGATGCCATGACCCCCTCCTTCCCGGCGTTCCAACCCGACGGGGCAGACGGCGATGCAGTTGAAGCAGGTGTACTGGAACCCGATGAACGAGGCCTGGTAGAGGCTCATGAAGGTCGGGTCTTTGAGAAGGTTCTGCTGCTCCTCGGGGGACTTGCCGATGAACTTCCGGATGTAAGCGATGGCCCCGGGGATCCCGAAAGGCTGGGATGCCCGAAGGCACTTGAGTTCCTCCGTTTTCCCTTCGGTATCGAGAGCCTTGCCCGGGCAGGCCTCGACGCAGAGCCCGCAGTCGTTGCAAAGCTCCTCCTGCAGGGGCGGATCGGATTCCAGCTCGAGCTCCGTCAGCAGGGCCGTGAAACTCAGCCTCGATCCGAACCGGGGGTGAATGACGAGATTGTGCCGCCCGAAGACGCCGAGACCGGACTGCACGGCGGCATGGCGCAGGGAGATGTCGCCCGCGAGCCCGAAGGTGGGGGCGGCCATGTCGAGCGGGTACGACGACAGCACCGGGGAGGCCCGTTTGCCCGTCCGGTCCTCGAGGAGCCGCGCAACCTGGTAAAGGTGGGCCTTCGAGGTGTCCATGACGGCCATGCGCCCGGCGATGTTGAAGCGCGGGTTTTCGCTGTCCAGGGCGCCGTCGAGCATCCGGTGGCCGAAGACGATGAGGCTCTGCGCCTTCGGCAGGTAGCTCCTGGGGTCGGGCAACTTCGGCGACTTGTAGTCAGCCAGGGCGAGAAAGCCCACCGCGTCCGCCCCCTGGCTCAGCGCAAACGTCCGGATGTCTTCCTTCTTCATGGTGTCCTCCTGTCTCATCGGCTTTTGAACTCCTCGAGGATGCCGCCCAGGACTTCCTTGAAAGCCTCGATCTGGGCCGCCTCGAAGCCCGCCTTGATTTTATCGTTGACGCCCCGGATGACGCCGGCCGCCCTTGCCGCCTCGTCGAGACCCGCCGGCGTGATCCGAATCAAAAGCGCGCGCCGGTCTTCGCGCTTGGCCTCCCTCCGGACAAAATCCGCTTTTTCGAGACGGTCGATAAGGCCCGTCATGGCCGAGTTGTCCACGCCAAGGACCTGCCCCAGCTCCGACATCATGCGGCCGTCCTTCTCT
>JALOPC010000282.1 GCA_025454095.1 Syntrophales bacterium
TCCTGGATCACCTCGGCGATGGCGCTCCGCAGGCGCTCCACGTCCGTCCCGATGACCTTGTAGCCCCAGGGGCACGGATAATCGATTTCGGGCCCGCGGCCCCGGCGGTTGATGATCAAGACTCGGCTCCGGATTCGTTTCGGCTCATGCAATCCGGCGACAGGCCTCTGTCAAGGGTGCACGTGTCCGCTGCATGCACAGCTGCACACGCGGCCATCCGTATGACAATCCTGTTGCGGAACGGGAGCCGATGAGAAGTTCGGGGGTCTCCCGTTTCCGGGAGACCCCGATATCCTGCGGTTGTTGCGAGAGAAAAAGCCGGGGTCTAGTAACGGGGCCTTCCGCCGCCGCCACCGGGGCGCCGCATGCCGCCGCCGCCGCCACGACCGTCGTCCTGGCGGGGACGCGCCTCGTTGACGTTGAGTTTCCGTCCCTTCAGATCCTTTCCGTTCATCCCGCTGATGGCGGCCTGGGCCTGATCGGCCGAGCCCATTTCGACGAAGCCGAAACCCTTGGACTGTCCGCTCATCTTGTCCTTGATGATCGTCACGGACTCAACCTGCCCGAACGCTTCGAACGCCTGCTTGAGATCCTCTTCCGTGACACTGTAAGGCATGTTCCCGACGTAAATCTTCATCGACCTCTCCTGGAAAATAGATGTTTCCTGTGATGATACCCCGATCCTGTACCGGCTTTAACGAAAAACTAAAGGAGTGGTTATCACAACCGGGGCGCGACTGCAATGCTAATCATGCCCCCCCTTTAACGCGCTTTTTGATCAGCGGACGCTCCGTACCCGGCGGGATTTCGATCGGGGCGTCGAAAAGAGCGTCACCTTCCGAGCCTTTTCCGGGAATCCCGAGGCTGCATGGAATGCGGCAAAGACAGACAGATCGCTCGGCACCGGCTGGGGCCTCGGGGCCTCCTCTTCGCGGTCACGGCCTGCGTGTTTCCCGCGGCCGTCTCTGCCGCTCTGTCTCGGCTGTGCGGTGTAATCGAAATCTTCCAGGGTTCTCCGCACGATCTCTTCGCCCAGCACCCTCTCGATCTCCCAGACGAACGCCCGGTCTTCGCGGGTGACGAAGGTGAAGGCATCCCCCGTCCTCTCTGCCCGGCCCGTCCTCCCGATGCGATGGGTGTAGGCGTCCACCGTGTCGGGCATGTCGTAATTGATCACGTGGGAGATCCGGGAAATGTCGAGGCCGCGGGCGGCGATATCTGTGGCCACGAGAATCCGGTACTTGCCGTTTCGGAACCCGTTGAGCGCCTCCTGGCGCTGGCTCTGGGAGAGGTCGCCCTGGAGGAAGGTGACGGGGAATCCCGCTCGCTTCAGGTTTTTTGCCACGCGCGTCGCCCGGTCCTTGGTGCGGGTGAACACGAGAACCGAGTCCGTGTCCGTGCGGTCCAGGATCTTCATGAGCAGGCCCGTTTTCAGGTGCTGCTCGACGGGGTACAGGGCATGGGATACCGTGGACACCGGGGCCGAATCGCCGATCTGCACGGTGACAGGGTCTTTCAGGATGTCGCGGGCCAGGTCCTGGATTTCATCGGGCATCGTTGCCGAGAACAGCAGGGTCTGCCGCTCGGCGGGGATGCGACTCAAGATTCTGCGGACATCGGGCATGAAGCCCATGTCGAACATGCGGTCCGCCTCGTCCAGGACCAGCACTTCCATGTGGGAGAGGTCGATGACACCCTGGTCCATGAGGTCAAGAAGCCGCCCCGGGCAGGCCACGACGATCTCGGCGCCTTCGCGAAGTTTCTTGATCTGGGGGTTTTGCTTCACGCCGCCGTACACGGTGACGCTCTTTATTTTCGTCTTGCGGCCCAACTGGTCGATGGCCTCGTGAATCTGCTCGGCCAACTCCCTCGTGGGAGCAATGATGAGTGCGCGGGCGCGCTTGCGCGTCCCCGACATCAGTCTCTGCAGGATCGGGAGGCCGAATGCGGCCGTCTTTCCCGTTCCCGTCTGGGCCATTCCCATGACGTCCCGGCCCTGGAGAATGAGCGGGATGCACTGGGTCTGGATCGGCGTGGGCTCCTCGTAACCGAGGGCCTCGACGCCCGCTTGAATTTGCGGGTGTAACTCGAACGACTTGAAACTCATTAACAGACAAACCTCTTTTCTGGCATTTCTAAACGGGGTTTCCCCCGACCTGCCCGCCTCAGGGCGGGCCGCGTTAAAACCGTTTACGCCTCGGCTTCTGCCGGGGCAGACTCTGCACCGGCGGATTCCGCTACCGGTTCGTTCCTCATATTCTTACCCTGGCGCCTGGCCATCTTCTCGGTTGCTTTCCGCTGGCGCTCCAGCTCCTTTTGCCGCTTGATGAACTGATTGTGATTTCTCTTTCCCATGGTCCTCCTTGCTTGAATCGGCAGGGCCTGCATCAATCAGGCCAAAAAAAATCCCCACGGCCTTTCACGGGCTCTGGGGACAATATGTGTCACAACCGGTTCAAAGCGCACTTAACTTAAAGCCTTTTCAAGTACTTGTCAAGGGTTATTTCCCCGGCGGCCGGTTTTTCGGGGCCGCTCGAGCAGGCGCCTTCCTGCGCCCGTCGGCGAGGTGATAGGCGGCAAGCACGGGGTGCTTCCACATCATGCGGGGACCCGAATATCGCATAACCTGCCGGATTTGCTCGCGCATCCCGGGCTTGTAGCAGTGCACGGGGCAGTTGGAACAGGCCGGCTTGTCCTTGCCGTAGGGGCACGCCTCCAAGCGTTTCCCGGCGTAAGCCAGGAGTTCTTCGCAGGACGGGCAAAGATCCCTGCTGCCGTGGCGGTTTCGGCAGAAGAGGCGAATCATGGCCTCGACGGTTTTTCTCTCCCGTTCGATCCGGGGGTGGGTCTGCGACATGTCATCAATATAGTGCGGCCGGCGCCCGATGGAAAGGAATTTTCCGACCGGGGCCGGCCGCATGCCGATGCTGTCGAAGAGTGATCTGTCTTTTCTACTTCATTTTGCTCGTGTAGACGTAGTCGTTCCCCTTCTGGGCCTCGTGGCACTTGATGCACTCGTCGATCTTGCCCTCCTGGTCCACCTTGCCGCTGGCCTTGAACTGCGCCCAGAACCAGTCGCCGCCC
>JALOPC010000283.1 GCA_025454095.1 Syntrophales bacterium
GGAGTCGACGACCACGAGGAAGCGGCCGCGATCCTCAAGGAACACTGGATCCACTTCGTGGGCGAGCAGATCTACAACCTCTAAAGAAGGGTATCGGGTAGAGGAAAGAAGTATTATTCCTTTAACCCTAGACCCGATTCCCTAGACCCTAGACCCTGATTTTGCCATGTCCCTGTTCACCGTTTCCACGGAAAAGGAAAAAGCGCTGCTCGAGCGGATGGCGAGCCTCGGGGTCGCGGAAAGCGACCTCCGGGAGACCTTCGTGCGTTCTTCCGGCCCCGGCGGGCAGAAGGTCAACAAGACCTCGAGCTGCGTGCAGCTCGTGCACGTCCCCACGGGGCTCAGTGTCAAGTGCCAGCGGGAACGCTCCCAGGCCGTGAACCGCTTCCTGGCGCGGCGCCTGCTTCTCGACCGGATCGAAAGACTGCAGAAAGGTGTCGTCGAGGCCGAGAAGGAGCGCGCCGAGAAGATCCGGCGCCAGAAGCGCAAGCGATCCAAGCGGGCGAAGGAAAAGATGCTCGAGGGAAAGCGCCGGCAGTCGGAAAAGAAGGGCTTTCGGGCAAAAGTCCCGCGCAACGGCGAATGAGGCAAAAAAAGGGGAAAGAAGCCTCTTTTTATTTCGCTTCTTTCCCCTTTTTCCGATGATACCAGGGATATGATGATTTAACCAAGCAGCTTGATGATCGGGTTCGCGTAGAGAATCACGAGCGACACGACGAGGGCGTAGATCGCGACGGATTCCGTCATGGCCATACCGACCATCATGGTGAGCATGATCTTGCCCTGCGCCTCAGGATTTCTCCCCACGGCATTGGACGCACCGCCGGTAGCCTGCCCGATGCCCAGTCCGGCCCCGATGGCTCCGAAACCCATCGCGATGCCGGCGGCGATCACGGAGCAACCCAGAACGATCGCCTTCGAGTAATCAGCTCCGCCTTCCTTCTCGGCGGCAAGGGCCAGGGACGCAAAACCGAAAACGAACAGAACGGATACCAGCGCTGCGAACATCTTCTTCGACTTCATTTCGACCTCCTCTCTGTCTTTGGATTGGATAACACGTCCTCTCTCTCCAGAACCGCACCGGCCCCGATCCCTCGTCCTGCGTGACGACACCCCCTTTCCGACGAAGGTGCGGGAGTTTCATGCCCGCTGCAGCGGAAGTGGACCAGTTTGACCGGGTACTTTATTAAAGAGATAAAAAAGAATTGTCAAGGACAATTTGATTGTGCTATCAGCCCTGCCGTGAGAAGGTGGCAGAGCGTTGACGGCGGAGGATCATCCAGACCATGGCGCATCGCACACGCGGGATACCGCAGGATCTCCTGAGGCAGTTGCAGGGCGACCTTCCCGTCGAGAGAAGGCCCTTTCGCGTTGCGGCCTCCCGCGCGGGAAGCGACGAGCAGGGCGTTCTGGACGCGATCCGGGGCCTCCTGCGCGACGGCGCGATGCGGAAGTTCGGCGCCGTCCTGAAACACCAGAGAGCGGGCATCACCCGCAACGCCATGGTGGTGTGGGCCGTGCCCCCGGAGCGGGCCGAAGACGCGGGAACCCTCTTCGCGTCCTTCAAGGAGATCACGCACTGCTACGAGCGGCGCCCGTCCTTCGAGGGCCGGTACAACCTGTTCACCATGATCCACGCCGGGGAAGGAACGCTCGAACGTCTCATCGCCGCGATCGCGGACCGGGCGGGCATCCGCGACTACCAGGTCCTGCACAGCGAAGAGGAATTCAAGAAAAGCAGCATGGAGTATTTCTGAGATTCCAGCACGCACACCCATGAGGAGCCCGGATGAAAACACACTCCGACGCCTTGTTCAAAAAAGCAAAAACGCTGATTCCCGGCGGCGTGAACAGCCCCGTTCGGGCATTCGGCTCCGTCGGGTCGACGCCCTTCTTCGTCAGGAAAGCCGCGGGGTCGAAGGTCTGGGACGAAGACGGCAACCGCTACATCGACTACGTGGCCTCCTGGGGCCCCATGATCCTCGGCCATGCCCATCCCGCGGTCGTCGACGCGATCCGGAAAGCGGCGAGACGGGGAACGAGCTACGGGGCTCCGACGGCTGCCGAGGTCGAGATGGCCGCTGCGATCACGCGGGCGTTTCCCTCCATGGATCTCGTCCGGATGGTCAGCTCCGGGACGGAAGCGACCATGAGCGCCATCCGGCTTGCCCGGGGAACCACGGGGCGCGAAAAGATCCTCAAGTTCGAGGGCTGCTATCACGGCCATGCCGATTCGCTGCTGGTCAAGGCGGGCTCCGGCGTGGCCACGCTCGGCATCCCCGGAAGCCCGGGTGTCCCGAAAGGCCTCGCGGAGCTCACCGTCACGGTCCCCTTCAACGACCTGGCCGCCGTGAAGACCGCCGTGAAAAAGCACGGAAAGGAACTGGCCTGCGTCATCGTGGAGCCCGCCGCGGGCAACATGGGCCTCGTCCCCCCCGCGCCCGGTTTTCTGAAAGGCCTGCGGGAACTCACCGCGGCCGCGGGAATCGTCCTGATCTTCGATGAAGTCATTTCGGGGTTCCGGCTGCGTTTCGGGGGCTTCCAGCACCTCGTCGGAGTCCGGCCCGACCTGACCTGCCTCGGCAAGATCATCGGCGGGGGGCTGCCCGTCGGGGCCTTCGGCGGCAGACGGGAGATCATGGAATCGCTCGCGCCGGCGGGTGCCGTCTACCAGGCGGGCACCCTCTCGGGAAACCCCCTGGCCATGGCGGCGGGATTGGCGACTCTCGGCGTTCTCGAAAACGAATCGGATTACCGGGACCTCGACCGAAAAACCCGCCGTCTCTGCGACGGGATGATGAAGCTCTTCCGGAAGAAGGGCCTTGCCGTCACCCTGACCCGCTGCGGGTCCATGTTCACCGTCTTCTTCACCGACGGCGACGTGACGGACTTCACATCGGCCCTGCGGTGCGACACCGGCCTGTTTGCCCGGTACTTCAAGGCCATGCTCCGCCACGGCGTGAGCCTTCCGCCCTCCCAGTTCGAAACGGCCTTCGTCTCCTTCGCCCACAGTTCGGAGGACATCGACCGAACCCTCGAGGCCTGCGGAAAAGCCCTCGCCTCTCTTTGATCG
>JALOPC010000037.1 GCA_025454095.1 Syntrophales bacterium
AGAGGTCAAGCGGGGGCCCGTCAGCGGCGTGATTGCGCAGATGGAAGCGGGCGAGGTCAGGGGCGAGATCACGCTTTTGGTGAAGGGGGCGGGGGAAAAGGTCCCGGCGGGGGACGCCGAAATCGAAGAGTGGGTGCGGCGTCTGGAGGAGAGGGATGAGCTTTCCACGAAGGACCTTGCAGTGCGGATCGCCGCGGAGCTCGATCTGCCGAGAAAACGGGTTTACGACCTCGTCGTGAAGCTCAGGGCGGAAAAGGCGGAAGCGGAGAAGATGTGAGGTTGGGAAGCTTGGAGCAGCCCGGGGGAGTGTGTCGGCCTGATGACGGATCCAAACTTCATAACGTCCCAACTTCTCAACTTCTTTCTCGATCCGGGGTTGGCAAAAAGGGTTGAAGACTCCGGGGAGGTGTGATACTCCATCGGCAGGCAAGAGGCAAAGCGGCATCGCGATCCGGTCGAGGCAGCCGGTGCGGTTTGCGTGAACGGGTGATCGCTCGACAGCGGGAAAGGGGAGCCTGGATTGGACGAAAAGAACAGGAAAGCAGGGGAAGCGCCGGTTCGGGACCCGAAGGGCAAGGTGTACGAACTCCGGGATGTCGTCGAAGAGCCCCGGATCGATGCCATCGTCGGCGGCCGGCTGCAGGACGAGATCATGAAAAAAGTCGCGGAAATCGCGGAACGGGTCGCGAGGGAGCAATTCCCCGCGATCGCGGAGCGCATCATTCGGGAAGAGATCGAGAACCTCAAGAAGACGGCTGATGAATCGCCATAACCTCACAAGCCCCGCCCTGCGGGCGATCCTCGCCGGTTGCGCCCTGATTCTCTTTCTCGCCGGCCCTTCTTCCGTGCCGGCCGTGGAGCAGGAACGTGTCGAGGCCGACGGGGTCTCCGCCATCCAGAGCAGCAACCTTGCCCAGGCCCGCGATCTGGCCATTTCCCAGGCCCTCCGGAACGCCCTCGAGAAGGTGATCGCGTCGATCGCACCCCCGGACGTCCCGTCCGGCAAGAAGGCAGTCCTCAACGAAAAAATCTACCCGTCGTCCGAACGCTACATCGTTCATTTCCGCATCCTCCGGGAGGCGGAGCAGGACGGCGCCTACGCGGTGAGAATCGCCGCTACCGTCGATGCGGCCGGACTGAAGGCGGACCTGCGGCGGCACGGTGTTCTGGCCGGGCAGGCGGATGCGGCCCGGGGTGCCGAGCACCGCTTCGTGCTGGCCGTTCGGGGAGCCTTCGCCAGCCATCACGATTACCTCGCGTTCCGGGACCTCGTCTCCGGTATTCCGGGAGTGCAGAGTGTCTGGCCCGTGTCGATTGCGCCGGACCTCTCCGCGTGGCGGCTCCTGTCGTCGGAGGGCGCACCCGCGATCGCCCGGGAGCTGTCGAAGCGGAGGTTCAAGGGAGCGACACTGCGCATCGTGCAGTCCGATGCGGAGACGATCGTTGCAACGTTCAACGGCAAAGGGGGTTTCCGTGATTAAACCAAGGCCGGTCCGGCTTGTCATCGTATTGATTCTCGGGGTGGTTCTGATGCAGGGATGCGCCGCCATGGCCAAGATCCCCGTAGTCAGGGATCTGCCCTTCGTCTCCAAGGCGGAAGAGGAAACGCCGGCGGCGCCGCCCAGTCTCGGGGTGAAGATGATCGCCGTGCTGCCTGTCGACATCCGGGCGGGCAGTTCCGATGCCGCGAAGATGATCCGGGACAAGCTTCTGCAGGAACTCTATTTCAAAGGGTACGCGAAAATCCCCTTCGAACTGGTCGATGCCGCGCTGGCCGACGTCCGGAAGCGGGATGGAAGCACCCCGGGTGCTGTGGTCCAGCCCCAGGTCATCGGGGGCATGCTCGGCGCGGATGCCGTCATGGTCACAACGCTTCTCGAGGCGAACACGAGGTACCGCTACGTCTATGCGCCTGTGAACGTCAAGGCCCTCTTCGAACTCCGGAGCGTGAAAACGGGAGACACGATCTGGAGATACGAGTCCCAGGCGACGGATCGCGATTACGGGGTCACGAAGAACAGTCTCGAACTGGGGTCGACGAAGATTTTCGAGGATGTGGTGTTCGCGACCGTCAAGCAAGCCGTCGACAAGCTCCCGGACGGGCCGGCGATAACGGGGGCGAAGTGAACATCCCCAATTTCCTGACCGTCCTCCGGATCGTTCTCGTTCCGATCATCGTCATCCTGCTGATCCAGGGGCAGTATGCCAAGGCCTTGGTGTGCTTTGTCGTCGCGGGGGTGACGGACGGTCTTGACGGGCTGCTGGCCCGGATTCTCAACCAGACGACCGTCGTGGGCGCCTACCTCGACCCCGTGGCGGACAAGGCGCTCGTGATCAGCATGTTCACCACCCTGGCCATCGTCGGGGTGGTCCCGGGCTGGCTTGCCGTAATCGTCATCAGCCGAGACTGCATCATCCTGGGCGGGATCCTGGTGCTGACGCTCATGTCCGTCAACCTCGAGATCAAGCCGTCGTACGTCAGCAAGATCAACACAACGCTTCAACTTGCCACCATTTTCTTCGCCCTGCTGCTCAAAATCGGCGATGCGGGGAGGCACTTTCTCGAGGCCTTTTCGCTCCTGTGCTGGCTCACGATCTCGGGGGGCGATTACATCCTCAAGGGGATGAAGCTCATCGGGGGCGGGGGTGCCAATGAGGAAAAAACGTGATTTTGTCTTGACATCATTGCATTTTCTTGTTACTCAATACCCGTTTTTATGATGCATGGAAACAGGCACGTAGCTCAGGGGGAGAGCGCCATCTTGACGCGGTGGATGTCCAGGGTTCAAATCCCTGCGTGCCTACCATTTAAATTTTTTTTCTGAGGCGAAGGGCATCACAAGACGTCGCAGCGTTGGTGCCCTTTCTTTAATTAAAACCCGAAGGTTATCAGCACGTTCCTCTTCAATGACCGGAGCGGCTTTGCCCGGGCCGGTGAGGGGGAAGAATCGGGGATCGCCCAATGAGCAAGATCGACATCCAGTACCCGGACAGCACCCGGAAGTCCTTCGATGCAGGGATGGCTGCAGGGGAGATCCTGGCTGCCTGGAAGAAAGAGGCTGCCCGCGATGCCGTGGCCGCCCGGTTCAACGACCGGATGATCGACCTCGCGAGCCCGGTGACGGAGAACGGGTCCATCGAGGCCGTCGACATCCACACCCCGGAAGGCGTGAACGTCCTGCGCCACAGCATCTCCCACGTCATGGCCGAGGCGGTGCAGGACATCTTCCCGAACGTCAAGGTGACGATCGGCCCTTCCATCGAGGACGGCTTCTACTACGATTTCGACTACGAGTCGACCTTTACGCCCGAGGACCTGAAGAAGATCGAAGAGCGGATGGCCGAGATCGCCGCCAAGGACGAGCCCTTCACGCGCCGCGAAGTCAGCCGGGAAGAGGCGGTCGAGCTCTTCACGAAGAAGGGCGAGCCCTACAAGGTGGAGCTGATCAACGACCTGCCCGCAGACGTCAGGACGGTGAGCCTCTACTCGCAGGGCGGCTTCACCGATCTGTGCCGGGGCCCGCACATTCCGACGACGGGCAAGATCAAGGCCTTCAAACTGCTCAACGTGGCGGGCGCCTACTGGCGCGGCGACGAGCACAACAAGATGCTCCAGCGCATCTACGGGACGGGCTTTGCCAACCCGAAGCAGATGGAGGAGTACCTCACCTTCATCGAGGAGGCCAAGAGGCGCGACCACCGCAAGCTCGGCAAGGAACTGGACCTCTTCCAGGTGAACGAGGAAGTCGGCCCCGGGCTCATCATCTGGCACCCCAAGGGCGCCATGCTGCGCACCATCATCGAGGACTGGGAGCGCAAGGAGCATTTCAAGCGGGGCTACGACATCGTGCAGGGGCCCCAGATCCTGCGGGACCACATGTGGATCAAGTCGGGCCACATGGACCACTACAAGGAGTCCATGTACTTCACCGAGGTCGAGGACCAGGGCTACGGGATCAAGCCCATGAACTGCCTCTCCCACATGATGATCTACAAGTCGAAGATCCGCAGCTACCGGGACCTGCCCCTGCGCTACTTCGAGCTGGGCACCGTGCACCGCCACGAGAAGACGGGCGTGCTGCACGGCCTGACCCGCGTGCGGCAGTTCACCCAGGACGACGCCCACATCCTCTGCACCCCCGATCAGCTCAACGCCGAGATCCTGGCCATTGCCGATTTCGTCAAGTACGCCATGGGCATTTTCGGCTTCGAGTACGAGGTGGAGCTCAGCACGAGGCCCTCGAACTCCATCGGCAGCGATGCGGACTGGGACATGGCCACGGCGGCCCTCGAGCACTCGCTCAAGCAGACCGGGATGGCCTACGACATCAACGAGGGCGACGGCGCCTTCTACGGCCCGAAGATCGACTTCAAGCTCAAAGACGCCCTGAAGCGCAAGTGGCAGTGCGCCACGATCCAGTGCGACTTCGCCCTGCCCGAGCGCTTCGACCTGCACTTCGTGGGGGCCGACGGCGAGCGGCACCGCCCCGTCATGCTCCACCGGGTCATCCTGGGGTCCATCGAGCGGTTCATCGGGGTTCTGATCGAGCACTACGCCGGGGCGTTCCCGGTGTGGCTGGCCCCCGTGCAGGCCGTGCTCGTGACCGTGACGGACAACCAGATTCCTTACGGCGAGGAGATGTACCGGAAGCTCATCGACGTGGGCCTTCGGGTGGAGAAGGATTTCAAGAACGAGAAGCTGGGGCACAAGATCCGCGCCGCGCAGCTCCAGAAGGTCCCCTACATGCTCGTCATCGGGGACAAGGAAGTCGCCTCCGGGACCGTTTCCCCCCGGAAGCGCGACGGCAAGAACCTCGGCGCCATGACGGCCGACGCGTTCGTCGATCTCGTCCGCCAGGCGTGCAGCCGCTACGAGTAACGAAACCCCATCCCCGAACGGGGGATGAAGATTGCCATCGGGCAGGAGGTGTCCAATAGAAAAAAATCTTCGGATCAACCAGGGGATCAGGGTCCCCCAGGTGCGGGTCATCGACTTCGAAGGCAAGCAGCTGGGGATATTGCCCATTGCCGAGGCCCTGGCGGAAGCGGGTAAGGTGGGAATGGACCTCGTGGAGGTCGCCCCGAATTCCAGTCCTCCCGTGTGCCGGATCATGGATTACGGGAAATTCCGCTACCAGCAGAGCAAGAAGCTGCAGGTGGCGAGAAAAAGCGCAGCCACCGTCCAGATCAAGGAGATGCGCCTGAGGCCCAAGATCGATGAACACGACCGGGAGATCAAGATCCGGAAGGTCAAGGAGTTCCTCGAAGAAGGGGACAAGGTGAAGATCTCCATGCTCTTCCGCGGCCGCGAGATTGCCTACACGGGAATCGGCCTGAAGATCATGGAGTCCATCCGGGACGAACTGGAGAGCATCGCCACCGTGGAGCAGCAGCCCCGGATCGAGGGGCGCAGCATGGTGATGGTGGTATCCCCCAAGAAATAACGCGTTGAGGAGCAGTCCATGCCGAAGCAGAAGACACACAAGGGAGCATCGAAACGTTTTTCTCTCACCGGGACGGGGAAGGTGAAACGCAAGAAGGCCTTTCACAGCCACATCCTGACGAAGAAGACGACGAAGCGCAAGCGGAACATGAGGAAGTCGACGATCCTGGATGCCCGGGACACGAAGGGCATCAAGAGGCTGATCCCCTACGCCTGAGCGGGCGGCTGCCGGCAAGGCGGGGAAGTCGACAGGTTGACATCGCATAGAGGGGCCTCTTCCCCTCTATTTTCATTCACATGGGCTAAAGGCATTTCAGGCCTGTAAACCGCAAAGAATCTGTTTGGGAGACAGTATCATGGCACGTGTAAAGCGAAGTGTGACGGGAAGAAAGAAACGCAGAAAGATCTTGAAGCTGGCCAAGGGCTTTTTCGGGGCCCGCCGCAGGGCATACCGCCTGGCGACGGAGTCCGTCAACCGCGCCCTGGCCTTTGCCTTCCGCGACCGCAAGGCCCGCAAGCGCGAGTTCCGCAGCCTCTGGATCGCGCGGATCAACGCCGCGGCCCGGCTGAACGACCTTTCCTACAGCCGGTTCATCGACGGGCTCAAGAAGGCCGGCGTGGCCATGGACCGCAAGGTCCTGGCGGACATCGCCGTCCATGACCCGAGGGCGTTTGCCGCCATCGCCGGCATCGCGGCAGGTGAGAAGAAGGGATGAGAGAACAGCTGGAGAAGCTTCAGCGGGATGCCGAGGAAGAGCTTCTCGGGGCCCGTACAGACGAGGCGATCCAGGCGATCCGGACGAAGTACCTGGGCCGCAAGGGGGCGCTCACGTCCATCCTGCGCGGGCTGGGGTCCGTAGCGCCCGAGGAGCGGCCTGCGATGGGGCAGCTTGCCAACCAGGTCAAGGAGGCCCTCTCGCAGCGCATCGACGCGGTTCTCGAGGGAATCGCGGTCTCGAAGAAGGACAGCCGGCTCCTGCAGGAGCGGGTCGACGTGACCCTGCCCGGGCGGGGGTTCGCCCGCGGGACGCTCCACCCCATTACCCAGGTGACGCAGGAGATCTGCGGGATCTTCGCCGCGCTGGGATTTGCCATCGCCGAGGGGCCCGAGGTCGAGCTGGACTACTACAACTTCGAAGCCCTCAACATGGCCAAGGACCACCCGTCGCGCGACATGCAGGCGACCTTCTACATCACGGAGAACCTGCTGCTGAGGACCCACACCTCGCCGGTCCAGGTCCGCGTGATGGAAAAACAGAAGCCGCCCGTGCGGGTCATCGCACCCGGCAAGGTGTACCGGCCCGACGCCGACATTTCCCACTCCCCCATGTTCCACCAGATCGAGGGGCTCTACGTCGACAGGGGGGTCACCTTCGCGGATCTGAAAGGAACCCTCACGTTTTTCCTGAAGCATGTCTTCGGCGACGAGATCGGCGTGCGGTTCCGCCCCAGTTTCTTCCCCTTCACGGAACCCAGCGCGGAGGTCGACATCCAGTGCGTCATGTGCCGCGGCAAGGGATGCCGGGTGTGCGGCCAGAGCGGCTGGCTCGAGATCCTGGGCTCCGGCATGGTCGATCCCGAGGTGTTCAAGGCCGTGGGGTACGACAGCGAGGAATACACGGGCTTTGCCTTCGGTCTCGGCGTCGAGCGGATCGCCATGCTGCGATACGGCATCTCGGACATCCGGCTCTTTACGGAAAACGACCGTCGGTTCCTGGAACAGTTCTAAAGACTGGCGTAAGGCTCAGGGCGAATGGCTTAGGGTAGAAGGCCATTCTTTTCACCGTTCAGCCTTAAGCCTTTAGCCTTCAGCCATTAAGGTACCTATGAAAGTCAGTCTTCGGTGGCTTAGAGATTACGTCGACATCGACATCGCCCCGCAGGACCTGGCGGACCGTCTCACGATGGCCGGCCTCGAGGTGGATGCCGTAGAGGAATACACCCCCGCGTTCACGGGGGTCGTCACGGCCAAAATCCTGACCATGCGGCGCCATCCCGATGCCGACAAGCTTCACCTCCTGGAAGTGACGACGGGCGGCGAGACGCTCCCCATCGTGTGCGGTGCCCCGAACATGAAGGCCGGCGACGTGGTCGCTCTCGCCACGGTCGGCGCCGTGATCCCCGGCGGCTACTCCATCAAGAGCTCGAAGATCCGCGGCGAGGCCTCGGAGGGCATGCTCTGTTCCGAGGAGGAACTCGGGATCGGGCCCGACGCGTCGGGCATCCTCATCCTGCCCGCCGACACGCCCCTGGGCAGGAATCTCATCGATGTCCTGGATCTGCGGGACACGGTCCTCGACATCGGAATCACGCCGAACCGGGCCGACTGCCTGAGCATCGTCGGCATCGCCCGCGAGGCTGCCGTCCTGTGCGGCAAGAAGCTGCGGTACCCGAAGATCGCCTTCAAGGAGTCCTCCGAAGACATCCGGTCGCTCACCTCCGTCGAGATCCTGGACCCCGATTTCTGTCCCCGGTACACGGCCCGCATGATCAAGGGGGTGAAGATCCAGCCCTCGCCGAAATGGATGCGCCTGCGCCTCGAAGCCGTGGGGCTGAGGGCGATCAACAACGTCGTCGACGTGACGAACTTCGTCATGATGGAACTCGGGCAGCCGCTGCATGCCTTCGATTTCCGCTTCCTCGAAGAGGGGCGGATCGTCGTCCGCAGATCCAGGGAGGGCGAGCCCTTCGTTTCGCTGGATGGAAAGACCCGGAACCTGAATGCCGAGACCCTGATGATCTGCGACGGCCGCAAGCCCGTGGCTATCGCCGGGATCATGGGCGGCGAGAACTCCGAGGTGAAGGAAGACACGGAGACGGTGCTGCTCGAGAGCGCCTACTTCAACCCCTCCACGATCAGGCGGGGGGCGAGATTCCTCGGCATTGGAACCGACGCCGCCTTCCGGTTCGAGCGCGGGATCGACCCCGAGGGGGTCGTGCGGGCCCTCGACCGGGCTGCGCAGCTCATCGCCGATCTGTCGGGCGGGCGCGTCTGCAAGGGCCACATCGACACCTACCCGAAGACGGTCCCCGTCTCTGGCCCCATCCGGCTCCGGATGGGCCGGGTCGAGGCGATTCTCGGCACGGCCGTGAAGGTCTCGGAGGCGACGGCGATCTTCAAGGGCCTCGAGATGTCCGTGAAAAAGGACGGCAGAGGGAGCCTCTCCGTCACGCCGCCCACGTTCCGTGTGGACCTGTGGCGCGAAATCGACCTGATCGAGGAGATCGCCCGGATCCACGGCTACGACAAGATCCCCGTGACAGTTCCGGCCATCCCCGTTCCCGGGGAGCTCCACGACCGAAAGCGGGAGTTCGAGTCGGCCGTGCGTTCCGCCCTGAACGGCCAGGGATTCGCGGAAGTGCTCAATTACAGCTTCATTTCGCCGCACTCGGCCGATGCGCTCTGCTGTCCCGAGGGCGACGAACGGCGGCGTTTCGTCCGGATCGCCAACCCGCTTACCGAGGACCAGGCCGTGATGCGGACGACCCTCCTGTACGGGCTTCTGGAAACGATGCGGCGCAACGTCAATGCCGGCTCACCGGATCTCAAGCTCTTCGAGCTCGGGAAAATCTTCATCGCCGGCGGGGAGGGGGAGCTGCCCAGGGAAGTGGACAGGATCGCCCTGCTGGTGACGGGGTCGCGCTACGGGGAGAACTGGCATTTCCAGTCCCTTTCGGCCGATTTCTACGACCTGAAGGGTGCCCTCGAGACCCTCGCCGGGGCGCTGCGCGCAGGGGGGCTTCGTTGCGAGGCCGCCTCTGACATCTCCTGGCTGCACCCGGGCCGGGCGGCACGGGTATTCGTCGGCGAAAGGGAGATCGGCAGCTTCGGGGAACTCCACCCTGACGTGGCCGGCCGCATGGACCTGCGCAGCAGGGCCTTCGTCCTGGAAATCGACGCGGAGCCGCTGACGGGCGGGGCCGAGAGGGTGGCTCGCTACCGCGAATACTCCCGGTTCCCCTCGATGATTCGGGACGTGGCCTTCCTCGTCGGGCTGGAGACGGAAGCTGCGGCGATGATCGCCCTGGCCGGTACGGCAGGGGAAGAATTGCTTGAAAAGGTTGATGTTTTTGATGTATATAGCGGCAAGGGTATTCCCGAGGGCATGAAGAGTCTTGGCCTGCGGTTTACCTACCGATCCGCATCGAAGACATTGACCGACGACGAAACGGGTCAGGCTCACGGCCGGATCGTGAAGAAAATCGTCGAATCGACCGGCGCGAGGATCAGGGGGGAAGGGTAACAGGACACCGAGGCCAGGAAAAGAGGAGGAAGGCGATGACGAAGATAGACATCATTCAGAATGTCTGCGACAAACTGGGGTTCTCGAAGAAGGATTCGGCCCGCATCGTTGAGTCGGTCTTTGACATCATGAAGGATGAGCTTGCCAGGGGACAGAAGGTCAAGATTTCAGGGTTCGGCAATTTCGTCGTTAAGGACAAGAATTCGCGCAGGGGGCGAAACCCCCAGACGGGCGCGGAGATCGAGATATCGGCCCGACGGGTGCTCACGTTCAAGTCCAGCCAGGTCCTCAAAAAAGCCCTGAACAGCAAGTAGGCAGGGCGAGAAGGTCCTCTCCACTGAGGACGGGAGCAGGTTCCCGACGGGCATCTTCCGGTGAGAGGTCGTCTCGTGGACATCGAGATCCCCGACAAAACCTACTTCCGCATCGGTGAGATCAGCAAGATCCTGGGTGTGGAACCGTACGTTGTCCGGTACTGGGAGACCGAATTCCGGACCGTGAAACCCATCCGCACCAAGTCAGAACAGCGGCTCTACCGGCGAAAAGACCTCGAGGCCCTCGCACTCATCAAAAAACTGCTGTACCAGGACCGGTTCACCATTGCCGGGGCGAAGAAAAAGCTCCAGGAACTCATCCGGGAGCCGGAGGCGGCCACGCTGCCCGACGAGGACTGCCGGGAGAAACTCCGGTCGATCAAGAAGGAATTGAGGGCGATCCGGGATCTCCTGAGCTGAGCGGAAACAGGGAAATTCCCCCGCGCCGAACCTCTCCCGAGGTTGTTCGAGCCGGAGCAGACAACTGAGAATGGAAAGCCGGCCCGAAGGCAGAAAATCCTTCGAGCCGGCTTTTTCTTTCTGTCCGGCAGGTTGCGGGCGGATTCGCCCGCGTCCCGGGGTTATTTCTTCACCGATCGCTTGGAGGCCTTGAGGGGGTTGACCTTCTGCACGGTTTCCTCCTTGACGACCTTCTTGTGCGTCGCCTGGGGGCACCCGCCCATGGACCACTTGCCCGCCGGGTTGGGGTAGATCA
Source organism: Syntrophales bacterium (assembly GCA_025454095.1). Classification (GTDB taxonomy): domain Bacteria; phylum Desulfobacterota; class Syntrophia; order Syntrophales; family UBA2192; genus UBA2192. Next base: position 10,717 of record JALOPC010000037.1, read on the forward strand.
TGCAGTACTTCGCCTCCGAGTACTCGATCACCTTGCCGCAGCCTTCACACTGCTCCGCGATTTTCTGGCAGCTGCCGCCCACGAAACCGCAGCCGTTCTTCGTCATGAACGCACACTCGACACCTACTTTGACTGTCTGACAGACCACTGTTGACACCTCCCATCGGTTTTCTTCATGAGGTTGAATGAGTGCAAAAAAACCGGATTGCGAAATCCGGGATGTTTCTGGATCTCTTGCAGCCGGCCGCAAAAAATCGGCCATCCCGATGGGGATGGCGTCCGACCGTCCTTGCCCTCTACGCGTACCGGCAGGCGTAATTAACAGAAAAAAAAAGGCCTGTCAAGGGAAAAGAACCGTAAAAACCCTGAAAAATTCATAGGTATACCGGCTACATGCATTGACTAATGCCCCGGTTCGTGTTACTTTTTTTCCGTTTATGACGGGCCAATCCTGCCCGCAGCGAGGAAGGGGATCGCGCGCCTTGCGTTCCGTTTTGCTCCCGTACCGGGTGCGGGAGTCGGCTTGTCGATCCCTGCGATGCACCTATCGCCGTTAACGTATCAACGATCCGGCATCGGTCAAGTGTTGAAAAAGAAAGGGCTCGTACACATCTTCCTGAGGTCGCTTTTGATCCAGGCCTCATGGAATGTCTCGCGGATGCAGGGCCTCGGTTTTGCCTACGCGACGGCGCCCCTGGCGGGGGGAAAAGGGGATGCCGAACACCCTGAAACAAAAGCCCTGCTGGGCAGGCACCTGCAGAGGTTCAATACCCATCCCTACATGGCTGCACCCATCATCGGATCGGTCACCCGGCTCGAACTCGAGAACAGGTCTTCGGAAACGGCGGAGTTGAAGAATGCCCTCATGGGTCCCTACGCGGCGCTGGGGGATTCTTTCTTCTGGAGCGCGCTGAAGCCCTTTGCCGCCGTGGCGGCGCTGTGCCTCGCCATTCAGGGCTTCCTCCTGGCGCCGGCCGTGTTCCTGGCCCTGTACACCCCCCCGCACTTCTGGGTGCGCATCCGGGGGTTCCTGGAGGGGTGGCGGCACGGGAAAAACGGGATCGACTTCGTCCGCCGGCTCGATCTGCCCGAAAAGACCAGGCGGGTCCGCTGGGGCAGCACGGT
>JALOPC010000284.1 GCA_025454095.1 Syntrophales bacterium
CGCTCCTTCAGAAACGAGACGGGGTAAGCGCCGCGGTAGGGATCCTTCAGCGGCCCATGGAGCCGGATATAGACGAAGTCGGCGGTGACCGTGTCGGGCGAGCGCAACCCCGCAAAGTCATAGATGCAGAACGCCATGCCGTACCGCTTCAAAATATCACAGGTCTCCTCCCGAAACCAGCCGGGATCGCGGAACTCGAAAACGTAGCGATACCCCTTGTCCAACGTCTCACAGAATGACTCCAACACAGCTCCGTTGAAAGGGAATCTGGCGGGGAGCTGCAGCAGGATCGGGCCGAGCTTCGTTCCCAGGGAGCGGACCCGCTTCAGGAAGGGCACAACCGTGTTTTCAGGCTCCCCGAGCCTCTTGATGTGAGTGATGTAGCGGCTGGCCTTGACGGCAAAAACGAAGCCTTCGGGGGTGAGGTCGTACCACCGGGACAGGGTCGACACGAGCGGGAGGCGGTAGAAGGTGCTGTTGACTTCGAGGCTGCGGAACCGCGAGCTGTAGTGGGTGAGAAATTCCCGGGCGGGCATTTTGTCCGGGTAGAACGAACCCCGCCAGGAGGGATAGGAGAAGCCCGACGTCCCGATCAAGAGGGGGGGCCTGTACCCCGCGGTCAGCCCATCGATGTATCCCCGCGCGGTTGCCATACTGCCTGTTCCGGGCGAATGCCTCGCGAAGTTAAGAAGTTAGGAAGAGCAGAAGAGCGGCAATGGATAAATTCTTCTTCTCTTTCCGCGCTTCCTCACTTCCGCTCTTCCTACCTTCACAATCGCTGAGTGACAGAGCAAACAACTATGCTCGGCTGGTCATCCTCCCACCAACTCGGCATGGAGCACAGTCACCGCCTGCCCGCCGATCAGGACGCGCTCCCCCTTCAAGCCGACGCGAAGTACGCCGCCTCGCGCGGAGACCTGCAGGGCCGACAGGGACGTTTTGCCGAGCTTCGCCCCCCAGTAAGGTCCCAGGCAGCAGTGGGCCGACCCCGTCACCGGGTCCTCGTCGACGCCCACAGCGGGGGCGAAGAAGCGGGAGACGAAATCGACGCCCGCCGAGAGGCTGCGGCTCGTGACGATGACCCCCCGCATGTCCACCTTCTTCAGGCGGGTCATGTCGGGGATGAGGTTTCGAACGATCTGTTCGTCGCCGACTTCAATCAGATAGTCGAAACGGTTGCGCCCCGCGTACAGGGGCTTCACGCCGAGAGCCTCGACCAGTTCGGCCGGGACAGCGGACGGCTTTTCCCGTTCGGCGGGGAAATCCATTTCGATCCAGTCACCCCGTTTGACCGCGGAAAGGAGATTGCTGCGGGTGTGGAACCGGGCCGTTTCCCCCGAAGCCAGTTCCCCCGTCTCCCAGAGGATGTGAGCGCTCGCCAGGGTTGCGTGGCCGCAGAGATCGACCTCGACGGCCGGCGTAAACCAGCGCAGCGTGTAGCTGCCGTCGTCCCGTTTTTCCAGGAAGGCCGTTTCCGAGAGGTTCATCTCCCGGGCCACGTCCTGCCTCCAGCCGTCATCGCGCGGCCCGTGCAGCACGCAGACGGCTGCGGGGTTTCCCGCGAAGGCCCGGTCCGTGAAGGCGTCCACGACAAACAGTTTCTGCCTCATCGGCCGGGTCCCTTCCCGGCGTCGCCCCCGGGTGCCTTCGCAGGCTCGGGCTTCAGGAGGACCTGCTTGATGTTGTTGCCCTCGTTGGCCTCCTCGACCTGTTCCGTGATGTCCATCCATACGCGGACTGCCGTGGGCTCCTCGATCTTGATGGGGCTGACGTAGGTGACCGTCCCGCCCGGGTTGCGAAGGGCCTTGTTCGGGTCGGCGGCCCAGAGGGTCGCGTAGTCCACGAACTGCACGCCGATCATGATCACGAAGCAGGCCGCAAAGGACTCCGTCGATCGGTAGGCGGTCTCGGGAAGCGATCCCGGGCCCGCGTTGCGGATGTCCACGGCGATGTTGCCCGCCGGGTTCAGATAAATCCTGTCGACCACCAGATCGGGCTTCGCCGCGGCGCCCTGGGCCGATGCGAGCGCAGGTGCGGCCAGCAGGACTCCGAGGGCAATCAGCAGGATGGCGATTCGGTTCCGGTGCAGCATAATTTCCTCCGTTTTTTCGTCAATCTCCTTACTATCCTTGCCCGGGCCCGCCGTCACAGGAGGTAGCTGTGCAGGCTGTCGAGGTAGTTCACACCGAGGTAGGTGAAGAGCACCGACGCAAAGCCCGCAATGGCCATGATCGCCACGCGCTTGCCCCTCCAGCCGCGGACGAGGCGGGCGTGGAGCAGCGCGGCGTAGATGAGCCAGGTGATGAGCGACCAGGTCTCCTTCGGGTCCCAGCTCCAGTAGGATCCCCAGGCGAAATTGGCCCAGACGGAACCCGTGATGATCCCCAGCGACAGGAAGATGAAGCCCATGATCGTGCTGTGGTAGATCAGCTCCTCGATGGTCCCCTCGTCGGGGAAATGGGCTCCGCCGCCTTTCGAGGGGTTCCCCGTTCCGGCAACGAAGCGCCGGGCGAAGAACAGGACCCCCAGCCCGAAGGCGATCGTGAAGGCCCCGTACCCCATGAAGCAGGTCACCACGTGGCTCGTGAGCCAGTTGCTCTGCAGGGCCGGGATCAGCGGCTGGATCCGCGTCGCCTGGTCGGGGGACAGCGAAGCGTAGGCCATCGAAAGGAAGGCGACGGGCGTCACGAAGGGGCCGATGACCCGGTTCTTGATCCGCCACTCCGTGACGAGGTAGAGCAGCATGATCGCCCAGGAGAAGAAGATCATGGACTCGTAGAAATTCGCCAGGGGCGCGTGGCCGAGTCCCATCCGGTAGGATTCCCACCAGCGCACGGCAATCCCGGCCGTGTGCAGGGCAAGCCCGCAAAGGGCCGTGCCCGTGGCGAGCTTCCCCCAGTATTCGTCGTCCCGCAGCAGGCGGATCAGGTAGAAGGCCATGGCAACGAGGTAGATCACCGTCGCCCAGCCGAGCATTTTCGTGTTCATGCGGTTTCACCCCTGTAGAGCCGGACGATCCGTCCGATCTCCCGGTCGAGCTTCACGGTGTCCCGGTTGCAG
>JALOPC010000285.1 GCA_025454095.1 Syntrophales bacterium
GACGTCACTGCGTCCCGCAATCCGTCCCGTGGGGCAGGGTTCGAGGAGGTGGACCTCCAGGGCCCCCGCCTCGCGGGCATGGCGCAGGAAATCGAAAAACCGCTTCCTCTCGAGAAACTCGCGCGTGCCGACGGAGACGACGTAGGGGTAGAGGCCCGCCGCGCCCGCCGACGCCAGGGCATCGAGGGCGATCCTGTAGGCGTCCGTGCGCCCCCTCTTTTCGTTGTGCTCGGACGGGTCGGCGCTGTCGAGGCTGATGCCCACGGCAAAGACGCCGGCCTCCCTGAGCCTGCGCGCCCGCTCAACCGTCAGGCCCTCGCCCGTCGTCCCCACGATGAGGCAGGAGCGATCGTCGAAGCAGCGGCAGATCTCCTCGAGGTCCTGCCGCAGGAGCGGCTCGCCCCCGGTGAGCGTCACCACGACGGTCCCCCGCCCCTGCAGCTGAGCGGCCAGGGACCGGAACACCTCCAGGGGCAGATCCTCCTGGCTGCGGCCCGCGTTGTAGCAGTGCCAGCACCGGAAGCGGCAGCGGTTGGTGACGGCCAGGGTGACGGAGTAGAGGCGCCTTGCGTCGTCTGCCAGGAAGTGCTCCACGAGGCTCTCGAAGGCGCGGCCGGGGTAGGGCGGGAACTGCGTGTTGATGATTCGCCTGCCCCCGAAGGGGACGACCTTTTCCCCCTCCAGGTAGGATTTCAGAAACGAGGCGACGCGGGGGTGCAGCTTGGTCAGCGGCGGGCGGGACGCAATCTCCTCGAAGAACTCATCTCCACGCATCGTGCGGCTTCGCTCCCGCGCCGATCATATCGCGAAATGGAGGGCGGGCTCAAGCTTGACTTATTCCGACGCGATGCGAATGTCAATCATCAGGCCTGACCCCGATGTTCGGTTGAAATACAAGACGCGACCCCATGTTTCCGTTTACCGCTTCCGGACCAAGAGGTAGAGCAACGCCGCCGCCCCGGCCCCGATCGCAACCGGGGAACCGAAGGGAATGGCATCCAGCAGGCCCTGCAGCTGCCCGATGACGCCCATCAGGATCTCTGACGACTTGGATGCGATCAGTCCGTATTCGACCACGGTTGCCTTCCCTGCGGGCGCCGGGTCCCGGCGCAAACGGTGACGTTGAGATTATCCCGCATCCAGGGCGGAGCGGACGGCCTTCGCGATCTCCCTCCGGGTCAGCGGCTTCATGACGTAACCCCGGATCCCCACTTGCCGCGCCTGCTCCGCCGTCATGATCTCGCTGTAGCCCGTGCAGAGGATGACGGGCAGGCCGGGACGGATGGCGAGCATCTCCCTGGCAAGGTCCGCGCCGGTCATGTTCGGCATGGTCATGTCCGTGATGACCAGGTCGAAATCCCCGTGCCGGGCCCTGAAGAGCTCGAGCGCCTCGACGCTGCTTGTCCGCGTTGTGACCCGGTACCCGAGCGAGCGGAGCACCCTGCCGGCGATGTCGGCCAGCATCGCCTCGTCGTCCACGAAGAGAATGCGCTCCGTGCCTCCGACGACCTCCGGTTCGGCACCGGGGGCCGCCTCGCGGAACGGCGCGGCCAGGGGCAGGTAGACTGTGATCGTCGTCCCCTGTCCGGGTTTGCTGGCTGCCTCGACGGAGCCGCCGCTGCCCTTGACGATCCCGTACACGACGGACAGGCCCAGCCCCGTTCCTTCGCCCTGCCGCTTCGTCGTGTAGAACGGGTCGAAGATCCGGTCCAGGCTGGCCTCATCGATGCCCTGGCCCGTGTCGCTGACCGTCAGCTTCGCATACCGGCCCGGCGCCAGCCCGTGGGGCGCGGGAGCCGCCCCACTGCCGATTTCCTCCTGCTTCAGCGAGATCTCGAGCACGCCCCCGCTCTGTCTCATCGCGTAGGCCGCGTTGGTGCACAGGTTCATCAGGACCTGGTGGATCTGGGTCGGGTCGGCGATCACGACCGTCGGTTTGTTCTCGATCGCGTCCCGGATCTCGATCGTGGAGGGGATGGAGGACCGCAGCAGCTTGATCCCCTCCTTGATGACCGGGGTGATCTGGACGGGCAGCTTCTCGGTCTCCTGCATGCGGCTGAAGGTGAGGATCTGGTTCACCAGGTCCTTTGCCCGTTTGCAGGCCACCATGACCTGGGCGAGGCACTCGTTGCGGCCTTCGGGGGTCTCCTCGATCCGCGCCAGCTCCGTGAAGCCGATCATGGCCATGAGGATGTTGTTGAAGTCGTGGGCGATGCCCCCCGCCAGGGTGCCGATGGCCTCCATCTTCTCGGCGCGCTGCAGGCGCGCCTCCAGCATCCTCCGCTCCTCTTCGGCACGCTTGCGCTCCGTGATGTCGCGCGTGATGGAGAGGATGTGAGGGGCCCCCTGCAGATGAATGATCCGGGCCGACATGAGGCCCCGTCCCACGGAACCGTCCTTCCTCCGGAAGTCCGCTTCGAGGTTCTCGTAGTACCCCTGCTCTTTCAGCCCGCGCAGAAGCGTCTCCCGGTCCTCGCGGCGGCTCCACAGCCCGATCTCCAGCGACGTCCTGCCGATGACGTCGTCCCGGGTGAACCCCGTCAGCTTCGTGAATCCCTCGTTGATGTCCACGAAGAGACCGTCCTCGAGCCGGTTGATGTTGATCGCATCGGGGCTGATGTAGAAGGAGAGCCGGAAGCGCTCCTCGCTCTCCAGCAGCTTCTCCTGGGCCTGCTTGCGCTGCGATATGCTCTCGAACAGGGCGACAAAGTGACCCCTCGCCGGGCAGAAAACGGCGATGTCCAGCCAGATCCCGAGGGTCGGCAGGAAGACTTCGAACCGCTCCGGTTTTCCCGTCGCGGCGACCCGGCCGTAGATCTCGATCACCTCGGGGTTGGATTCCCGGAAACCGGGGATGACCTCGCTGACCTTCCTGCCGATGACGTTGCGCAGGCCCGTCAGCTCTTCGAATGCGGGGTTGACGTCCAGGTAGACGAAATCGCAGGGGCGGCCGTCCTCGAACAGCATCCTGCAGTACGCATAGCCGTTGAGCATGCTGCTGAAGAGGCTGCGGTAGAACTCGTCGCTCTCGCGCAGCAGCTCCCGGATGGGAAACAACGCACCATGCAATCGTTGTTCCCGCCTCGCTATGCTTTGCCCCGGCTCACGAGTTCCCCGTACCGGAAGCAATCGACGACGTGATCGTTGACCATGCCGACGGCCTGCATGAAGGCGTAGCAGATGGTCGGCCCGACGAACGTGAACCCCCGTTTCTTCAGATCCTTGCTCATGGCGACCGACGCCGGGGTGCTGGCGGGGATGTCCGCCATCGTTTTCCAGGCATTCCGGATGGGCCTGCCGTCGACGAACTGCCAGATGTAGCGGTCGAAACTCCCGAATTCCTTTTGAACCTGCAAAAAGGCATTGGCGTTGGTGATCGCCGCGTTGATCTTGAGCCGGTTCCGTATGATCTCCGGATTGGCGAGCAGCCGGGCGACTGTCTTCTCGGAATATCGAGACACTTTCCGGGCGTCGAAGTGATCGAAGGCTTTCCTGTAGGCTTCCCGCTTTCGAAGGATCGTGGACCAGCTCAACCCCGCCTGCGCGCCTTCCAGGACGAGAAACTCGAACAGCGTCCGGTCGTCGTGGACCTCCACCCCCCACTCATGGTCATGGTAGGACTGCAGCAGGTCGCTTCCGTTGGCCCAGTTACAACGTTTCATCCGTTACCGTCACGCCTGACCCCGCTGCAGTGCATGAGGCAGCCGTCGCCAGAGCTTCAGCTTGCGGGGAAATCAGCCGATACCATGTCCAGGAGTATCGGATTTCGACAGGAGCGCATCCATGGATTTCGGGACCACGCTGATATTCTCGATCCTTTTCGGATCGATCGGCATGGGTTACTTTGCCTACGGCAAAAAGCAGCAGGCGATGGTCCCCCTGATCGCCGGCATCGTGCTTTGCATATTTCCTTACTTCGTGTCCAGCCTCTATCTCATGGTCCTCGTGGGAGTAGTCCTGACCGTCCTGCCGTGGGTGATCTGACCCCGGCATTCCAACGCCGCGCGAATGTCCATAATCAGGCCTGACCCCGACGTACCGTGGCTGGGTCAGTGCCCGGCCTCGCCCAGAAAGACCGTGCGCGCCGCCACGGCCGTGTCGGGAAACTCGCTGAACACACCGTCCACGCCCAGCCGGAAGAACTGCAGGTACTCCGCCTGCGGATCGCCCTGATAGCTTGCAGCCAGGCGCCGCTTCTCGTTGCGGAACGTAAAGACGTGTACGAATAGCCCCTGCCTGTGGGCCTCGGCCACCAGGGGCGTCGGGGGCTGCGTCGCGGCATCGCGCAGGTCGATCGTGCCGTCGCCGTTTACGTCCACGGGCTGTCCGCCCTTGCCGAGTCGGCCCTTCAGGGGAACGATGTAGGGCTTCCAGACCCCGATGCCGTCGGC
>JALOPC010000286.1 GCA_025454095.1 Syntrophales bacterium
GGCCCGGATGTTCACTTTTTCTTTTCCCAGGATCCGGGTAAGCCGGGCCAGCTGCCCGGGCTTGTTCTCTGCGAACACGGAGATCTGATGCACGATCATATGTCACCTTTTCCCGTTCTCTGGAAGCTCCTTGATGTTCTCTCTTTTCAACTTCACCCCAGTCGGGGTATCGGGTCTCGGGTATCGCAAGAACAAGAAACCCACGACCCCAAATGCGGCTCAGTCCTTCCGGTTGTCGATGACCCTCACCGCCTTCCCTTCCGTCTTCGGCAGGCTTCCCGGCTCGGCGAGTTCGACCTTCGGGGTGATGAGGATGTCGCCCTTGAGCTCTTCCGTGATCCGGCGCTGGAGCTGCTGCAGCTTCAGCAGATCGCCGTCGAAGAATTCCTGCGCCACCTCGACCTTGACGATCATCTCGTCGTTGAATCCCCTGCGTTCCAGGACGATCTGGAAGTTCGTCCCCACGCCGGGGATCTCCATGAGCTTTTTCTCGATCTGGATCGGGAAGATGTTGACCCCCTTGAGGATCATCATGTCGTCGGTGCGGCCCTTGAAACGCTCGATGCGCCGGTGGGTCCTGCCGCACTCGCAGGGGCCGGGGATGATCCGCGTCAGGTCCTTCGTGCGGTAGCGGAGGATGGGCATCCCTTCGCGCTGAAGCGACGTCATGACCAGTTCTCCCTCCTCCCCGTCGGGGAGGGCTTTCAGCGTCTTCGGGTCGATGATCTCGACGAGGAAGCTGTCCTCCCAGATGTGCAGGCCGTTCTGGCAGGGGCACTCGAAGGCCACCCCGGGCCCGTTCATCTCGGAGAGGCCGTAGGAGTTGAAGGCCTTCCATCCGTAGAATTCCTCGATCTTCTTCCGGGTCTTTTCCGTGTGCGGCTCCGCCCCCACGAAGGCAATCCGGACCTTCGTGTCCTTTCGGGAATCCACCTTGAGCTCCTCGAAGACGCTGGTGAGGTGCAGGGCGTAGCTCGGGATGATGTGGATGACTGTCGTGTCGAAATCCTTCATGAGCTGGATCTGGCGTTTGCTGTTGCCGGCCCCGGCCGGGATCACCAGGCAGCCGATCCGTTCGGCCCCGTAGTGGAACCCCAGGCCCCCGGTGAACATGCCGTAGGTCATCATGTTCTGGAAGACGTCGGCCTTCCGGACGCCCGTCATGTACATGCAGCGGGCCACCAGGTTCGTCCAGGCGTTCAGGTCGTTTGCCGTGTGGAAGATGACCGTAGCCCGTCCCGTCGTGCCCGACGAGGAGTGCATGCGGACCAGTTCCTCTTTCGGGACGGCGAGAAACCCGTAGGGCCAGTTCTCCCGCAGATCGTCTTTGGTGGTCAGGGGCAGATTGGGCACGTCGGCCAGTGACTTGAAATCATCGGGGTTGAATCCCGCGTCCTTGTAGATCCTGCCGTAGTGAGGGGACTTCGCGGCCTGCTTGAGGGTCGCCTTCAGCCGTTCGACCTGGATCGCCTCGATCTTCTCCCGCGGCATGGTCTCAATGTCTTTTTCCCAGTACATGGATGACTTTCCTCCAAGGTGATCGAGCGTTTTTTGTACTCCTCCCGGGGGAATTTATCAAGGCCTATCTCGGCACAGGCGGACCTGCTGGACGTGCGGATGCCCCTGTATAAAACAGGGCGCCCCGGAGCACAAACAAATTTTTTTGACGAAACGGCCGAAAGGGATTACATAGACGGGACAGAAATCATGCCGGAGGGTTGTCATGCAGAATTTTGTCTTCGAAAATCCCACGAAAATCATCTTCGGGCAAGGCTCGATCGCCAAGATCGGCTCCGAAGTCAAGCGGTTCGGCAACCGGGTGCTCATGGTCTACGGAATGGGAAGCGTCCGGACAAGCGGCGTCTACGAGCAGGTCCTGAATTCCCTCAAGGAGGCGGGCGTCGACGTCGTCGAGCTTCCCGGCGTGAAATCCAACCCGATGCTGTCCAAGGCGAAGGAGGGCATCGCGCTGGCGCGGGCGAAACAGGTCGACGCGGTGCTCGCCGTGGGCGGCGGCAGCGTCATCGACACGGCCAAGACGATCGCGGCGGGGGCGAAGGCCGATCACGACCCCTGGGAGTTCTTCGTTTACTCGAAGACCGTCAAGAGCGCCCTGCCCGTCCTCGTCGTCCTCACCCTCTCGGCCAGCGCCTCGGAGATGAACCCGGCGGCCGTCATCACCCGGGACGAGACGTGCCAGAAGTTCAGCGTCCGAAGCCCTCTCATCCAGCCGAAGACGTCCATCCTCGACCCGGAGGCCCTCTACACGCTCACGCCGTCGTACACGGCCTACAGCGCCGTCGACATCGTCACGCACATGCTCGAGGGCTACTTCACCAACACGGAGCCCGGGGAGAGCCCCCTGCAGGACCGCATGGTGTATGCCTTCATGAGGACGCTCATGGAGGCCACCGAGAAGTCGCTGGCCGACCCGCGGGACTACGATGCCCGGGCGAACTTCATGTGGTCGGGGACGCTGGCCTTCAACGGCCTGCCGGTGGCGGGCATGGGGGTGGTGGGGTTTCCCGTGCACATGATCGAGCATTCCCTGTCGGCCCTGTACGACATCGCTCACGGCGCGGGCCTATCCATTGTCCTGCCCGGATGGATGACCTGGTCGGCAACGAAGAACCCGGCGCGATTCGCCCGCCTGGCGAGGGAGTTCTTCGGCGTGGCCGAGGCGGACGACGCAAAGGCGGCAGCCGCCGGCATCGCGCAGTTCAAGGCCTGGTTCAGCGCCATCGGGAGCCCCGTTTCGCTCAAGGAGGGAGGCATCCCCGAGGGCGACATCGGCAAGATCGCCGACAATGCCGTAGAACTGGCCCGGACGTGGAGGCTCAAGGACTACACGAAAGAGGTCATCGTGGAGGTCCTGCAGCACTGCAGATAAAGGTTTGACGGGCGAGACGCTTCTGGAGGAAGACAGGCGAGACGCCTGTCCTACAGGATATGACGGGGATTATTCTTGCCGGCGGCAGGGCCAGCCGCATGGGCGGCATCAACAAGGCCTTCCTCGAGGTCGGGGGCGAGCGCCTCATCGACCG
>JALOPC010000287.1 GCA_025454095.1 Syntrophales bacterium
TTCCCCGGGGTCCGCGGCGGCCGCCAGGTGCAGGATCTTGCCGATGTTGGCGAGGATGTCCTTCTCGAGGCCCCAGACGATGTCCTTCAGGAGGTTGAGACGGCTCGTGATGATTTCCATTTCGCCCGTTGCAAAACGCCCCGCCTCGGCTTCCAGCAGGGCCTCTTCGCCGGCCAGGAAGGCCGACACCCCGGGGACGAGGGAGTGCATCGCCTGCGCCCTGTCGGGATCCAGGAAGAGGGCCTGGAAGTGCGCCTCCTGCCTCAGGAGCACGATGTCGCGCTCCATCTCCGCAAGCGGGCCCGTGCCGGCCAGGTAGCCCTCGGGCCTGATCTTGCCCGCGATGACCCTTGAGAGGGGAGCTTTGCTGATCGCGGCAAAACAGGAGGCGAGGTTGGCGCCGGTATCCGCGGCTGCAGGCTTCGGGCCTGATTTGACGGCCAGGATGCCGCCGATGCCGCAGAACAGGACCGACGCGCGCAGCGGAAAGAGGACGATCGAGAAGGGCGGGGCCTGGCGGGGATCGCGGCCGAGAACGAAGTGCCACGTCGCGAAGGATGAACGGAGCCGCCGGAAAATCGTTTTGATCATGGGTTCCTCTCACGGACCCTGCCGTTCCCGGGGTTTACCCTCGCCGCGGCAACGTCCCGTATCCCCCGGAGCGGCTCCCCGCAGGGGCTTGTCCCTACCCCCGGAAGGAGGGGAGGGCGTCCAGGGCACGGGATACGACAGCGTCCACAACGGACTGCAACCAGGCCGAACCGGCATCCGCAGACTCCCGGTCCAGGGCCCGGATAAAATCAACGTAGTCACCGGCCCCCCCGACGGAGAGCCGCTCATCGACGCGCGCACGGAAGGCCTTGCGGCCGCCCTGCCCGATCGCGTCGTCGGCAAGGCCCGCAAGCCTTTTTTCCGCCTCGGGCCAGTTTTCCATGAACTCGCGCTTGTGCTTCAGCAGAGGCCCCTTCGACCTGTCCTGGAGGGCCTGCTCGGCGATGGCGATGGAGCGTTCCATGTTCGCAGCCAGGGCGCGAAGGCGGCTCAGCCGTTCCTCTACGGCCCCGTCGAGCACCTCCAGGGCGCCTTCCAGGAGCGCCGCGCCCCCGTCGAGCGCTTCGAGGAAAGGCCTGCGGATGTGCGCGTACCACTGCCGCAGGGCGACGAGGTTGCCGACGTAAAGCAGATTGTTGCACACCTTGCGCCGGATCTCGCGGTACATCCCGGGGTGGCGCGGGCGCTCCGAGCGCAGGACCGACCCCTTGAGGAGCATCCCCCCGCGGGGGCAGTCGTCTTCCCAGACGGTGCCCGCGGCGATCAGCGTGCCGTAGCCCAGCCTCGCGGGCCCCACGAGACCTCCCTGGCCCCCGAGGAAGATCGGGGCCTGGCGGAGCATGACGCCGCGGGGAACGTCGCCGATGAGCGATGCCGTGGCCTTGTCCTGGTTCGGCGTGTAGTTGAAGTGGATGTAGGAGCTTCCGACCTCGCTGTGGTCCTTGCGGCTCGTGCCCCCGGCCATCAGGCAGTCGCAGAAGTTGACGAGGCTGCCCAGAGTGACGAAGGGGAAGAGAATGGTCTGCTTCAGGCCCACAGCGTGGGCGCCCGAGGCCTCCTCCTCGACGAGGCAGCCCTCGCGCACCTGGGCGCCCGAGCCCATGGACGATCGGGCCAGGAAGACGGAGCGGGTGAAGAAGCCGCCCTTGAGCTCCACGCCGGGGCCGAGCCGGCAGTCCACGAGCGTGACGGGGGATTCCTGCCCGATTTTCGCGCCGGCGCCGATCAGGGTCTTTTCCCCGGCCAGGCGGGTCCCCGGGTAGAGGATGGTGCCTTTCCCGGAGATGCGCTCCGCCGCCACCTCGTCGCCGATCCAGACGGCTGACGGGAAGGGGATGGCAACCCCTTTGTCGAGCAGCGCCTGGATCTTCTTCGGGAGTTCCGTGGTCATGCGGTCTTCTCGCGGGGCGTGCTGTGACCCCCGGTTCGGTTCAATGATCGTGCCTTGCGGTCGAAGAGCTGCAAAAAAAGCTTGTGGACCCTCGCGTCTCCCGTCAGCTCGGGGTGGAAGGCGGCCACGAGGATGTTATTCTGCCGGGCGAGCACCACCTGGCCCCGGTAGCGCGCAAGCGGCTCCACCCCGGGGCCCGTGCTCAGGATCCGCGGGGCCCGGATGAAGACGGCGTGAAAGGGTTCCGGCCCGAGGGCATCGCTGGAAATGTCCGCCTCCCGGCTGTCGACCTGGCGGCCGTATGCGTTTCGCTCCACGTCGATGTCGATCAGGTTCAGCAGCTCCTGCCTGCGTCCCCCGAGGCGCTCGGCCATGACGATGAGGCCCGCGCAGGTGCCGAACACGGGTTTTCCCGATGCCGCAAACTCCCGGAGAGGCTCGACGAGCCCAAAGTCGGCCATGAGCTTGCGCATCGTCGTGCTCTCGCCGCCCGGGATGATCAGCCCGTCCACCTCGTCGAGCCCGGCGGGCAGGCGGATCTCGACGGCCTCGGCGCCCAGTTCCCGCAGCATCCGGATGTGTTCGCGGAAAGCCCCCTGGAGGGCGAGCACGCCGACTTTCATGAGGCGGTTTCCTTGCTGCACGGGCCGCCCGCCCGGGACAAAACCCCGGCGCCGCTGTTCCCTGCTTTCATGTCGAACGGAGAAGGGCCGGGACGGCGAAGGGTGCAGAGATTTCGGTCTGATGGCATGGGACCCGACAGTTCCTATTTTGCTTTCCCGCAGGAGATGCCCAGCGCGGTCATCTTCTTCTGGAACGTGTTGCGGTTGATCCCCAGGAAGGTTGCCGCCGCGGACTTCACGTTCTTGTTGCGCTTCAGGGCGATCCGGATCAGGCCCCGTTCCACGAGGGCGAGGACCTCGTCGTACACCTGGCTCTTGGTGCCCTGGCCGGCCGACAGGACGGTGATCAGCTCTTCGAGTTTCTTCTCGAAGATCTCGTCGATACCGGGCAGTGTCGATGCCGTCTTGCGGGTGGGCGGAGCCTTCGTGGCTTTCATGTCCTCTCCTCTTGTCTGCGGCGC
>JALOPC010000288.1 GCA_025454095.1 Syntrophales bacterium
TGATATCCGCATCGGCCCGAACCGTCAAACACCCGATGAAGAAATCACAGCTGAACCTTCGCGACGAACCTGTCGGTTCGCTTCTCTGGAAAATGAGCCTGCCCTCCATCACGGCCATGCTGGTGATGGCGTTCTACAATTTCATCGACGTTTTCTGGCTTTCGCGACTCGGCCCCCAGACCATCGCCGCCGTGACCATCGCCTTCCCCATCCAGATGCTCTTCGGCGGTTTCGGCGTCGGCACCGGGGTGGGCGCCGGGTCCTTCGCGGCGCGCATGTTCGGCGCGGGCGATACCGAAAAGGCAAACCGGACGGCGGGGCAGATCATCTTTCTGTCGATCTTCATCAGCGCCGTGGTCATCGCACCGGGGCTGATCTTCCACGATGCGATCCTGAGGCTCTTCGGCGCAACCGACGAGATCCTGCCGCTCTCGAGAGAATACTTCATCGTCTACCTTTTCACCACCCCATTTCTGATTTTCATGATCTCCGCAGGCAATCTCTTCCGCGCCGAGGGCAACCCGAACTACTCCATGTACGCGCTCACGACGGCGGCCCTGCTGGGGGCCCTGCTGGACCCCTTCCTGATCTTCGGATGGGGGCCCTTCCCCGAGCTCGGCATCCGGGGCGCGGCCTGGGCCGCTGGGATTTCTCAGTTCGTCACCTGCGTGCTGTCCCTGTGGCTGTTCATGAAGCCGACCTCGTCCTATCGCATTCGAAGGGAGCACCTGGCGCCCGACCTCCCCGTCATCCGGTCCATCTACCGCGTGGGTGTCCCGTCCATGGTCATGAACTTCGTCATCAGCATCGTGCTCACGTTCTACAACCACATCCTCGGCGGCTACGGACCGGCGGCGGTGGCGACCCTGGGCATCATCTTCCGCGTCCAGGGTCTCATCATCTGGGTGCTCGTGGGGATCGGGCACGGCGTGATGCCGCTTGTCGGGTTCAACTTCGGCGCCCGGCTGTATCGTCGGCTCATCGAGACGGTGCATGTGGCCGTGAAATACGCGGGCATCCTGACCCTCGCAAGCTGCGCTTTCTTTCAGGTCTTCGCCGACCCGTTGATTCGCATCTTCACGAAGGACCCCGACGTCATCGCCATCGCCGTGCCGGCGCTGCGGATCTTCGCCCTGTCGCTGCCCTTCGCGGGAGCCAATTTCACCTGGATCAGCATGTTCAACGGGCTGGGCAAGGGGGTCGTTTCCATGTCGCTGCTCGTGATGCGCGACGTGATCCTGCTCATCCCGCTGCTGCTTCTTTTCTCCATGCAGTTCGGCCTGGCGGGCGTCTGGGCGGCGCAGCCCGTGGCCAACGCCTGTCTGTTCCTCGGTGCATGGTACCTGACGCGGCGGGAATTCCGGAGTTTCCCCGCTGCAGCCTCTCCCCCTGCACCGGACAAATAATCGTTGGGATTTTTCCGCGGATTTTGTTACATCTTCCCACGGGACGCATCGACAATTCCCCCTCGATCCCCCTCTTGGACAGGGGGAAAGGGATGAATAAAGGGAAACGCAATGGGACACCTCTTTTCTCCCGTCAAGGTCGGATCGCTTACCCTGAAGAACCGCATCGTCATGCCGGCCATGCATCTCGGCTACTGCAACGACCGCAGCGAGGTGACGGACCGCCTCGTGGCCTTCTACGAGGAGCGCGCCCGGGGCGGCGCGGCCCTTCTCTTCATCGGGGGCTGCACGATTGACCCCTACGCCAGCAGCATGAAGGAGATGATCGGGCTCAGCGAGGACCGGTTCATCCCGGGCCTGGCCAAGCTCACCGCGGCCGCTCACCGGCACGGCGCCCTCATGGCGGCCCAGCTGTTCCACGGCGGGCGATACGTCCGCTCCGGCATGATCGGCCGGCAGCCCATCGCGCCCTCCCCCATCGCATCGGGCATCACCCGGGAAGTCCCCCGGCAGATGACCCCGGGCGATATCCAGGACGCGATCGCCAACTTCGCCGAAGCGGCAGCCCGGGCGAAGCGCGCGGGCTTCGATGCCGTCGAGGTCCTGGCCGGCACGGGCTACCTGATTTCGGAGTTCTTCTCGCCCCTGACCAATCAGCGCACCGACGAGTACGGCGGCAGCCCCGACAAGCGGATGCGCTTCGGCATCGAGATAGCCTGGGCGATCCGCGAGGCCGTGGGCCCGGGGTACCCCGTTGTCTTCCGCATTGCGGGAAACGATTTCATGGCGGGCGGCAACACGAACAAGGAAGCCGCCCAGTTTGCCTACCTGCTGGAGCAGCACGGCGTGGATGCCTTCAGCGTCACGGGCGGGTGGCATGAGACCATGGTGCCCCAGATCACCATGGACGTTCCCCGGGGAGCCTTCGTCCATCTGGCAAGCGGCGTCAAGGAGGCCGTCTCCAAGCCCGTCATCGCATGCAACCGCATCAATGACCCGGCCCTGGCGGAACGCATCCTCCGCGACGGCCGGGCCGACCTCGTCGGGCTCGCGAGAGCGCTCCTGGCGGACCCCGAGTTCCCCGTGAAAGCCATGGCGGGAAGGACAAAAGAGATCGTCCCCTGCATCGGGTGCAATCAGGGCTGCCTCGACCGGATCTTCAACTTCGAACCCGTCGAGTGCCTCGTCAACCCCCGCGCCGGCCGCGAGTTCGAAGTCCCGCCCGTGCAGAAGGCCGCGGCGCCGAAGAAGGTCATGGTGGTCGGTGGGGGCCCCGCCGGCCTTTCGGCGGCCCGGACGGCCGCGCAGGCCGGACACAGGGTGACCCTGTACGAGAGGGAGGCGACCCTCGGGGGTCAGATGCCCATCGCCTCGGCGACCGAGGAGCGCCGCGAGATGAGCGCCTTCCTGGAACCCTTTGCCGAGGGGGCGAAGGCCGCGGGGGCCGTCATCCGGACTGGCGAGGACGTCGGCGAGGACCTCGTGAAAGCGGAAAAGCCCGATGTCGTCATCCTCGCCACGGGAGGCGAGCCCCTCTGCCCGCCCATCCCGGGCATCGACAACGACAACGTGGAGTACGCCTGGGACGTGCTGGCAGGGAAAGCCGTAACG
>JALOPC010000038.1 GCA_025454095.1 Syntrophales bacterium
AACATCGCGTACCCGTCCGAGCGGATGTCCTCGACGAATCGGTGGATTTCCTCCTCGGGCAGGAGGTACCGCGAGAGGATCCGGCTGAAGATCTCCACGGAGGTCTCGAATTCCTCGGAGACGACCTCGTTGGCCCCCGTCTCCATGAGGGGGCCGATCTCCTGGATGAACCTCGTCCGCACGACGATGTAGATCTTGGGATTGAGGCGGCGGGCGATGTCGGTGATGCGGCGGGTGGCCGCGGCGTCGCTGATCACGACCACCAGGATGCGGGCCTGGCGGATGTTGACATGCTGCAGGATGGCCTCGTGCGTCGCGTCGCCGTAGTGGATCGGCTCGTCCTTCAGCCTTTGCTCGTGGACGAGATCGGCGTTCATGTCCAGGACGGCGTAGGGGATTTTCGCCTCCCGCGCGGCCCGGGCGATGTTCTGCCCGTAGATGCCGAACCCGACGATGATCAGGTGGTCCTTCTCGCGGAATCGCGTCGTGCCTGCCACCGGAATGCTGCCGCGCTTGAGGCGGCGGGGCAACGGCAGGCGGGCCACGGCCTCGGCGACGGGATGGGAGATTCGAAACAGGAAGGGTGTGGCCATCATCGTGAGGACCGAGTAGGCCAGGAACTCCTGGTTGATGGCCTGCGTGAGCAGGCCGTACTTCCTGCCCGCCTCGGCGAGGATGAAGGAGAACTCGCCGATCTGCCCGAGGCACAGGCCCGCCAGCGCGGCCACGCGGATGGGCAACCCCACGAACAGGACGGCCGCCGCGGCGGCAAGGCTCTTGACGAGCATGATCCCGGCGGCCAGCAGGAAGACGTATCCCGGCTGCTCCGCGAGGAAGCGCAGGTCCAGGAGCATGCCGATGGAGACGAAGAAGAAGCTCGCGAAGATGTCGCGGAAGGGGATGACGTTGCCCATGGCCTGGTGGCTGTACTCGGACTCGGAGATGACGAGGCCCGCCAGGAAGGCCCCGACCGCCAGCGAGAGTCCCGCAACGTGGGTGAGCCATGCCACGGCCAGGCCGATCATCACGATCGTGAGCAGGAACAGCTCGCGGCTGCCCGTCCGGGTGACCGTGAACAGGGTCCAGGGGACCACCCACTTGGCCGCGACGATGAGGGTCAGGATGACCCCGATCTCCTTCGCCAGCAGCAGGAGCAGGTCGTCGGACGATCCCTCGACGCCTCCGCCGAGGAAGGGGAGCAGCAGCATCATGGGCACGACGATGAGGTCCTGGTAGATGAGGATGCCCAGCGCGCTGCCGCCGTGGGGCGTTTCCACCTCGGCGCGGTCCTGCAGGAGCTTCATGACGATGGCGGTGCTGCTCAGGGCCGTCAGGAAGCCGATGAAGATCGACTGCCCCGCGGGCCGCCCGAGACCGTGGGAGATCGCCGCGGCGATGAGCAGCGTGAGCATCACCTGCAGGGTTCCGCCCAGCAGGGCCGTCCGGCGCAGCTGCACGAGGTTTCGGAAGGAGAACTCCAGGCCGATCGTGAAGAGCAGGGCCACGACCCCGATCTCGGCCAGCATCGTCACGGCCTCCAGGTTGCCGACCAGCTTGAACCCGTAGGGGCCCGTCAGGAGGCCCGTGAGGAGGTAGCCCACGATGGCGGGCAGCTCGAGCCGGTGGCACAGGTAGAGCACGACGGCGGAGAGCCCGATGATGATGACGATGTCGTCAAGGAAGAACATGTCGATTCATTCCCCTTCGAGTGCGCGAGTAAGAAAAAGCCGCTTCCTGCCCGCTGACAGATGGCGGCCCGATTCTCTACAGTGACCCGCAGGCGTTTCGCCCGGTCGTGTACAGTGTAGACGCTTTTGCCCTCGGGGACAACCCCTTTCCGTTACTCCCGCGGCGCCTCGGACATTCCCTATCCTCTAGAGCGTGCCCGCCCGTTTCAATCCCTCGACCGTGTCCTGGAGCCCGATGACGATGAGGCGGTCTCCGGCATGAATCGTTTCGAGCGGTCCGGGAGCGACGATCTTCTCACCGCCCCGGCGCAATCCGATCACGGTAGTGTTGTATGCCTGGCGGAACTGCGCATCGGCGAGGGTCCGGCCGGCAAGCGGCGAAGTTTCCGCGACTTCGATCTCCGCGATCGAGAAACGGCCGGGTTCGATGTCGGCATCCTGCTCGTGGCGCTCGTTGAGAAGCCTTTCGGCGACTCGGAGTTCGTCCGGGGGGCCCATGAGCAGCAGGCGGTCGTTCGGGAACACCTGCACGTCAGGCCGAGGGTCGAAATGCACGCGCCCGGCGCGGCTCAGGGCGAGGATGGACACGCCCGTGCGGGGCCTCAGGGGAATGTCCCGGATGAGGCAGCCCGCAAAGAGCGAGCCCGACCGGAGGCGGACGTCCCGAAAGCCGATGGGCCAGTCGACCATCTCGGGCAGCATGTGTGCCGCGTCGGTGAGATGGTCGGCCGCCTGCTCGGCCGCATCGTCGAAAGGCCGCAGAACGAGATGGGCCCCGGCCTTCTGGTACAAAAGCGCTTCTTGCTCGTTGCGCGCCGTGAGGGCCACTTTCCCCGCGTAGCGGCGCTGCTGCAGGAGTCGCAAAATGGGCAGATTCAGGTCGGGGCCGCGGACCGTGCTGACGACCCACCGCGCCCGGCCCAGGGGAAGCTGCTCGTGGAGCTCGGGGTCCGCCATGTCTCCGTAGATCACGGCGATGCCCCGGGCCTTCCAGTCCCGGAGAACCCGGGGGTCGAAGTCGACGCCCAGAATGTTCTTCTTTCGCTCGAGCAGGTGTTCCGCCAGCCCGCTTCCGTAGTTTCCGAGACCCACGAGGATCACGCTGTCGGGGGACGCACCGTCGGGACAGTCGTCGAAAGACTCCCGGTGGGGTATCCTCCGCTCGAAGGGCTTGAGGCGCCGGGAGAGAAGGCGGTACAG
This sequence comes from Syntrophales bacterium, assembly GCA_025454095.1. Lineage (GTDB taxonomy): Bacteria > Desulfobacterota > Syntrophia > Syntrophales > UBA2192 > UBA2192. Next base: position 2,889 of record JALOPC010000038.1, read on the forward strand.
GGGACCGGAGTAGAGGATCATGTAGGTGGAGGCGAAAATCGTCACGACTCCGACCAGAGTGATGAGACCCATGATTTCGGCCGTAATGTGCCCGAGGCTCAACCCCAGCGCCCCCAGGATGAGGGAGAACTCGCTGATCTGGGCGACCGTGAGCCCCGCAAGGAACCCGGTGCGCCGGCGGTAGCCCATGACCCCCATGATGGCCATGACGATCAGCGGATTGCCAATGAGAACGAACATCGAAAAGATCGCCGAGGCGCCAATCTGCGACCCGACGGTGGACCACTCCAGCCGGGAGCCCAGGTCGATGAAGAAAAACAGCAGGAGAAAATCGCGCAGGCCGACCAGTCGTGCGCCGATGGCGTCCCGGTAAGCCGTCGAGGCGAGGGAGATCCCGGCCAGGAAGGCGCCCACCTCCTTGCTGAAGCCAAGGACTTCGCCGGCGGCGCCCATGAGGATCGCCCACGCGACGGCGAAGAGGAGCAGCATCTCCTGGTTGCGGGCGAGCCGCTCGAGCAGGGCGGGGAGAACGAAACGCATGAGGATCCCGATGCCCAGGAGCAGGCCGATCCCCCTGGCGGCGATCTCGAGAATCGTCCGGGCGGCCGATTCGCCGGCGACAAGGTCCCGGGCAACGGTGGTCAGGGCGACCATGGCGAGGATGGCCGCGATGTCCTGGACGATGAGAAATCCGATGGCGATCCGGCCGTGCAGAGAGTCCAGCTCCTGCTTGTCGGAGAGGAGCTTCACGATGATGATCGTGCTCGAGAAGGTGAGCGCCACCGCCACATAGGCGGCGCTCAGGGGGGGCATGCCCAGCGCGACGGCGATGAGGTACCCGATGAGCGACGTGAAGGCGATCTGACCGAGGCCCGTTGCCAGGGCGACGGGACCGATCGTGCGGATCAGGCTCAGGTCGAGCCTCAGCCCGACGATGAACAGCAGCAACGCGATGCCGATGTGGGCGAAGAGCTCTATCTGTTCATAGCTCGCAATGATGCCCAGAAACGCCGGTCCCGCCAGGATGCCCGTGAAGAGAAACGTGATGATCAGCGGCTGGTGCAGAATGAGCCCCACAGCTCCGGCGGCGGCGGCAAGGGCGAGAATGGCAGCGATTTCGTGGAAAGGGTTTGCCTGCAGCATGGAGGATGCATTCCCGCAGTGTCGATTTCTTCCCACACAGTGTAGGGTACGTTCCGCGTTTACGCAAGCCGCATTGCCCTTTCCGGTCGATGCGGCGGGCGGATGGCCGCCTGTCGATGCCCGTCGTGCCGTCAGTGCATGAGCTGCGGCAGCCACAGGGCGATCTGGGGGAAGAGGATGAGGAGCGCGGCCGTGACGATCTGCGCGGCCAGCAGCTTGACGGCCCCCCGGAAGATGACGTGCAGCGGGACGTCGCGGGCAACCCCTGCGACGACGTAGACGTTGATGCCGACGGGCGGCGTGATGACGCCCATCCCGGTGACGAGAACGATGATCACGCCGAACCAGATCGGGTCGAAGCCCAGGGCCGTGATGACGGGGAAGAAGATGGGGATCGTCAGCATGATCATCGCGAGCGAGTCCATCAGGCAGCCCAGGGTGAGATAGACGAGGATGATGAGACCCATGACGGCCCAGGGAGGCATCTGGAGCCCCATGACCCATGCGCCCACGTCGAAGGGGATCCGGGTGACGGCCAGGAAGTGCCCGAACACCGTGGCCCCCGCGACGATGACGAGGATCATGCAGGTGACCCGCGTCGTCTCGATCAGGGACTGGGTGAAGCCCTTCCAGGAGAGGTGCCGCCCGACTGCGGCGATCACCAGGGTGCCGAAGGCGCCGATGGCCGCCGCCTCCGTCGGGGTGAACACCCCGATGAAGAGCCCCCCCATGACGGCGACGAAGAGGATGAGGGTCTCGACGACGCCCGCCAGCGAGGCGATCTTCTCCCGCAGCGTGAAACTCGCCCCGGGCTTGGCCAGATCCGGCCGGTTCCAGGTCCAGATGAAGACCGTCGCGACGAAGAGGAGGGTCATGAGGATCCCCGGCATGACGCCGGCCAGGAAGAGCTTGCCGACGGACTGCTCCGTCATGATCCCGTAGACGATGAAGATCGTGCTGGGCGGGATCAGGATCCCGAGGCTCCCGCCGGCCGCGACCACCCCCGTCGCCAGCGCGGGGTCGTAGTTGTATTTCTTCATTTCCGGCAGGGCGACGGCGGCCATCGTGGCGGCCGTCGCGCTCGTGGAGCCGCAGATGGCCGAGAACCCCGCGCAGGCCCCGATGGTGGCCACGGCCAGACCGCCCGGCAGGCTTCCGAAAAAGCGGTACGCGGCGTGGAAGAGCCTTCCGCTCATCCCCGAGTGGTGCGCCAGCTGCCCCATGAGGACGAACAGGGGGATCACGGTGAGATTGTAGGACCCGAAGACGGAGGTGAAATCCTGCGCCATCAGGTGCAGCGCCGCATCCCAGGACACCAGGAGCGCAAACCCCAGCAGTCCCACGAGGGCCATGACGAAGCCCACGGGGATCTTCAGGAACATGAGCGCAACCAGGGCGATGAACCCGCAGATGCCGGCTTCGGTGGGCGTCATGGCTGGAGCCCCTTTCGGAAGTCCCGCAGCGCGTCGACGAGAAGCACCAGCGCAAGCAGGGCCGATCCCAGGGCGATGCAGCCGACAAAGGGCCACGTCGCCACGCCGAGCGTCGGCGACACCTCGCCGCTTTCCATCAGTTCGGCGGCGTAGCTCCGGCATTGCCAGGCGAGCAGCCCGAACAGGACGGCCCCCGCCCCGGCGCCCAGGGCTTCCACGACGTGCCTCGCCCTGCGGGGCAGCCGGTCGACGAGCATCTCCACGGAGATGTGGCCGCGCTCGACGGAGGTCCAGGCCATTGCCGCGGCGACGATCACCGCTCCGAAATACCCCACCAGTTCATAGGTCCCGGGGATCGGCTTGCCGAAGAGACGCAACAGGACATCGGCGCAGGTCAGGAGCATGATGAACGCAATGGCCGCCGCCGAGACCCCGTTGAGCCCGGCCGAGACCTGATGGATCCGTTTTGCGATCGTGCGGAGCAAAGAAGGATTCCTCGTTTCGGTTACTTGTACTGCTTCCTGTATTTCGTGATGAGCGATTCGGCTTCCTTCACCGACTTTCGGCCCGGGATCCCCTTCTGTTCCGCCCCTTTGATGTACTCCTCGATGGCCGGCCGGACCGCCTTCTTCCAGCGGGCGCTCTCCTGCGGCGACAGCGTGACGATCTGATTGCCCAGGCCCTTCGTGAAGGCGCGGCCCTCCTTGTCCGCCTCATCCCAGGCCTTGCCGTGCACGTCAATCCACTCGCGGCTCACGTCCTCGAAAGCCTTCCGGACGTCGGGGGGCAGGGAGTTCCACTTCTTGAGGTTCATGACGACGAAAAACGCCGTCGTGTATCCCACGTCGAAGCAGTCCGTCGTGGATCGGATCACTTCGCCCTGCTTCCAGCCCTTGAGGACTTCGATGGGGCCGATCGTCCCGTCGGCAATCCCCTTGCTCAGCGCCTCGTAGGTCTCGCCCTGCGGCATCGCCACGGGCACGCCCCCCAGCATCTCGACAACCTTCGCGCTGAAGCCCGTCGAGCGGATCTTCATGCCCTTGAGGTCCTCCAGGGTTTTGACGGGTTTCTTCGTGTGCAGCAACCCCGGGCCGTGCGCGTGCAGGTAGAGGACTTTCACGTTGTCCAGGGCCTTGGGCTTCATGGTCTGGTAGAAGTCATTCGCGACCCGCGTGGCCGCGCGGCCGTTCGTGTAGCCCAGCGGCAGATCCAGCGCCTCCATCTGCGGGAAGCGGCCCCGCGTGTAAGCGAAGGCGGACATGCCGATGTCCGAGATCCCCTTTACGACGCCGTCGTAGCACTGGTCGGCCGGGGTCAGCGTCCCGCCCGGGAACACGGAGATTTTCACCTTGCCGGTGCTGCGTTTCTCGACTTCCTTCGCCCAGGCCTCCGCCGCCTTGGCCTGGGCGTGCGTGGGCGGGAAGAAGATGCTGTAGGTGAGGCTGGTGGCTGCTTCGGCAGACGCCCACGAACCCAGCGCGAACGCCGCCGCAACCAGCAGGATGATGGTCATCGTTCCTGTCGAGGTCTTTCTCATGGCCCTGTCCTCCATTCGATGAGAGTGCATTCGTTTCGATCGGGATCGGACCCCGACGTCAGCTCCATCACGAGGACGTTTCGGCTGATATCGAGAGATACGGGTCCGGCGGATACGCGGGGTGTTGCGGAAAGCCTGCATGCCCACCCGAAAGGGTGAACTGCAGGCATCAATACATGTAGGAGTATTGAAGCAGGCTGGAGGGAATGGTTGGAATGCTGATCTCTGTGTTCATCATGCTCGCTTGTCCGTGTCGTGTGAACAGGTTTATCCCGATATGGGATTTTCGCCTTGATGTCAAGGGCTTTTTCGCCGGCCTCACTTGGCGTCTTTGAGCTTTTCCAGCTCTTCCCTGTACTTGTCGGCTTCCGCTTTGGCCCGCTCGAGCTCGGCCCGGGCCTTGTTGAGTTCCTCTTTCTCCTTTTCCTGGGTCTCGCGGATCTTGTCCTTGAGTTCGTCGAGGCCCACGTACACGGCGAGCGCCCCTCCCATGATGAGCAGGATCGGCGCGGCCCCCATGAGCAGGACCAGGAAATGCTTGTACCAGAAAATCAGCAGAACGAGGCCCAGCATGACCGACATGCCCCCGCCGATGAGGACTGACATGGATCTCAACCTCCTGCCGGGCCATTGAAAAAGGTCCATCTGCTGCGTTTCCCTTGTCCCTCGTCGCTCAACGTACACATCAAAGTACGCCTCGCTCCTCGGGACTTCGGGGGCCTTGCATCTGATCCTTTTTGAGCAGCCCGGAAATCATCTCTCTTGCGCCTGCTGTCGAAGGCGAACTCTTCACAAGGACGCAACCCGGAGAAACAACGGCCTTTTTTCTAACACAAAAAAACCGCGCAGGCAAGGTGAAAAGAAAAAGTTCTTGATAAAATCAGGATGTTTAACTAACATTCTCGTTTCCATGCGCCGCGGGAAAGGCCGGCCGGCGCAGAGGCCGGAAGAAAAAACGAAACGGAACGAATCATCATGGTGCAACCCGATTTCAAGAAGAGCGGCGGTCTCGTGCCCGCCGTCGTCCAGGACGTTGATACAAAGGAAGTCCTCATGCTCGCCTACATGAACGAACTCTCGTGGCAGCACACCCTGCAGACGGGGAAAGCCACATACTGGAGCCGTTCGCGCAACGAACTCTGGGTCAAGGGGGAAACGTCCGGAAACGTGCAGTGGGTCCGGGAGATCCGGATCGACTGCGACAACGACACCATCCTGCTGATGGTCGACCAGATCGGCAAGGCGGCCTGCCACACGGGATACCGGTCCTGCTTTTACCGGAAGGTGTCCGACGGCAGGGAAGAAATCGTCGGCGAGCTCGTCTTCAACCCGAAGGATGTCTACAAATGAAGAAACTCAAGCTGGGTATACCGAAAGGGAGCCTCGAGACCAACACGGTGGACCTCTTCAAGCGGGCCGGCTGGCGGATCAGCTACGACAGCCGCAGCTATTTCCCGGACATCGACGACGAGGAGATTTCCTGCGCCCTGGTGCGGGCCCAGGAGATGTCCAAATACATCGAGGCGGGAACCCTGGACCTGGGTCTCACGGGTCACGACTGGGTGATCGAGAACGAGTCGGAAGTGGTTGTCGTCGATGACCTCGTGTATTCGAAGGTGCTGGCGAAACCCGCCCGGTGGGTCCTCGTGGTGCGGGAGGACTCCCCCGTCACGAAGGTCGACGATCTCCAGGGCAAGAAGATCTCCACGGAGCTCGTCAACTTCACGAAGCGGTACTTCCGCGAGCGCAACATCGACGTCAAGGTCGAATTCTCCTGGGGCGCCACCGAGGCGAAGGTCGTCGAGGGGCTCGTCGACGCCATCGTGGAGGTGACGGAGACGGGCAGCACCATCAAGGCCAACCGCCTGCGGATCGTGCACGAGCTGATGCGGACGAACACGCAGCTCATCGCCAACAAGCAGGCCTGGGACGACCCCTGGAAGCGCCGCAAGATCGAGCAGATCCGGACGATGCTGAAGGGCTCCCTGCTCGGCATGGGCAAGGTGGTCATCAAAATGAACGTCTCCAAGGAGAACCTGGGGCGGGTGATCCTGCTCCTTCCCTCCCTGAAGGCGCCCACCATCTCGAACCTCTACAACGAGGAATGGTTTGCCGTGGAGACGGTGGTGGACAGCAACGTGAACCGCAACAGGATTCTTCCTGCGAATTGAGGGTTTTTGACCGCTCTAACGCTCGCTTCACTGCAGACGCAAAAACCCGCCCTTCGGGCTCAGGCAGTGTGCGCTGCGGCCGTTTCGCTTCGCGAAGAGCGGTTACCAAAAACAGGTCAAACTTC
>JALOPC010000289.1 GCA_025454095.1 Syntrophales bacterium
GATTACGCCGAGCTCATCAAGAGTGACGTGGCCGACATGAAGAACACGGGGGGGCGCGCCGGCGGGGCGATCACGGCAGCCGTCTTTCTGGGAAAGTTTGTGGGCAACACCCCCTGGGTGCACCTGGACATTGCCGGGCCGGCCTGGCTTAGCAAGGAAAAGCCCTACATACCCCGCGGCGCCTCGGCCGTGGGCGTGCGCCTGTTGCTGCGGTTCCTGCGGGACCAGGCTTTGAAGAAGTGACAACAGTGACAAGGCGGCTGCGCCGCAGTGACAGGAGTGACAATGAAGAAGTGAAAGAAGTGAGAGAAGTGGAGAAATTGTCGTAGTCAATGCGAAGAGGACGCGAGCCGACGCGGCAATCTCGTAAACCGATTGAGATTGCTTCGCTTCGCTCGCAATGACCATTCCTCATGCATTGACACCCTCTACGCTGGCCCATGAACCCTTTACCCAGAACCCTGGACCCTGTTTCATGCCTCCGATACTCGAGATCGAAAACCTGAGCACCCATTTCGAGACGGCGCGGGGAACCGTGAAGGCCGTCGACGGCGTGGATCTGCAGCTCAACGAGGGGGACACGCTGGGCATCGCAGGCGAATCGGGATGCGGCAAGACGGTTCTCGCACTGTCCGTCATGCGCCTCATCCCGAGGCCGCCCGGGGAGATGCGCCGCGTCCGGGGCAAGAGGATCTCCATGATCTTCCAGGAACCCATGACCTCCCTCAACCCCGTGTTCCGGATCGGAGACCAGATCGCCGAAACCCTCCGGCTCCACGAGGGGCTCTCCGCCTCGGAAGCCCATAATCGGGCCGTGGAAATGCTCAGGCTGGTCGGAATCCCGGCCCCGGAGGCACGGGCCATGGATTACCCCCACCAGATGAGCGGCGGGATGCGTCAGCGCGTGATGATCGCCATGGCCCTGTCCTGCAGGCCGAGGCTCATGCTCGCCGACGAGCCCACGACGGCCCTGGACGTGACGATCCAGGCGCAGATTCTGGAGCTGATCCAGGAGCTGAAGCGGGAAGTGGGAACGTCGGTGATCCTGATTACGCACGATCTCGGGGTCATTGCCGAAGCCGCACAATATGCTGCCGTCATGTACGCGGGCTGGGTCGTCGAGCAGGGGCCCGTAGACGCGATTTTCTCCACGCCGCTTCATCCCTACACCGTGGGGCTCATGAACTCGATCCCGCGGATCGGAAGGGGGCAAGCGGGCGACGGCTATCTCAACGTCATCCCCGGGACGATTCCCGACCTGCTCGAGCTGCCGTCGGGCTGCAAGTTCCGCGACCGCTGCCCCCGTGTCATGCCCGTCTGCGCCGAAAGGAAACCGGAGCTTCTCGAGAAGACCCCGGGACACACTGTGCGTTGCTGGCTGCATGCATAAAGTCGAAGAAGTGAAAGAAGTGAACATAGAGGAGAACAGAGTTTTGAGTTACGAGTGTTGAGTTTTGAGTTGTTGAAGGAGAATGCTACGCAGGACTTACGCCCTGCTCCTAATGAACAGCTCGAACAGGGGTCATTACGAGCCGAACCTCGTGAGGCGTGGTGATCCACGATTCAGAATGAAATAACGAGATTGCCGCGCACCCTGCGGGTGCTCGCAATGACGGAAACGAAAAACCCCGGAACGCGAGCTGAGCGGCGTGATTCTCTCTTGACTCGAAACTCATAACTCATAATTCAACACTTTCGATCTATGGCTGACATTCTCGTCGACATCAGAGGAGTTCGAAAACACTTCCCCGTCAGGGGCGGCCCGCTCGGCGGTCGCAAGGACGTTGTGAAAGCCGTCGACGGCGTGGACCTTGCCGTCTATCGCGGGGAGACCCTCGGTCTCGTGGGCGAGAGCGGGTGCGGAAAGACCACCCTGGGCAGGCTCGTCGTCAGGCTCGAGAACCCCACGGAAGGGGAGATCCTGTTCGAAGGCGAAAACATCCTGGGCTACGGCGGGGAGAAGCTGAAGGCCTTCCGACGCGAGGTCCAGATGATCTTCCAGGACCCCTACTCGTCGCTCAACCCGCGGCGAAGCGCGGGGAGCACCATCGGGGAACCCCTGCTCGTGCACGGCGTATCGTCCGGACGGGAGCGCGACGAGGAAGTGGCGAGGCTCATGGAGAAGGTGGGGCTCACCCGGGAACAGATGGGCCGTTACCCCCACGAGTTCAGCGGCGGCCAGAGGCAGCGGATCGGCATCGCCCGTGCGCTGGCCCTTCGGCCCAAGCTGATCATTGCCGACGAGCCCGTCTCGGCGCTGGACGTCTCCATCCAGGCCCAGATCCTGAACCTGCTGCGAAGCCTCCAGCGGGAATTCGATCTCACCTACCTGTTCATTTCCCACGACCTGAGCGTCGTGGAGCACATGAGCGACCGCGTGGCCGTGATGTACCTGGGGAAGATCGTCGAGCTTGCCCCGAGCGCCGATCTCTACAACCGCCCGCTTCACCCCTACACGCAGGTTCTCATCTCGGCCATCCCCGTGGCCGACCCGGGCCGAAAGTCCCGGCGCCTCCGGACCGGGGGCGACGTCCCGAGTCCCATCGACCCGCCCACGGGGTGCGCCTTTCACCCCCGTTGCGACCGCTGCACGGATGTGTGCCAGGCTGTCGCGCCTCCCCTGGCCGAGCGCGAGAAGGGGCATTTTGTCGCCTGCCATCACTCGGGCTGATCTTTGCCCTTGCTTTTCGTGAAAACCTCATCAAAATGGAAGAGGTTCCGCCGAAGCCCGAAGGGGGTGCACCATGGCTTGCCCCAAAGCGATCCTGCCCGTTGCGGCCGCGTCGGTCCTCCTGCTTGCCGGATGCGCGGCGTCGACGGTCTACCTGCAGCTGAACCCTCTGCCCACCGAAGAAACCCTCCGGAGCGATCTGGGGGCGAAACCGCTCCATGCCGTGCGCTTCGTCACGGTCGGCGCATCCACCAGCCAGAATATCGGGTATTTTCTCTACGGCGATGACGTGGAAGTCACCATGATGCCAGGCGTGCCGCTGGAGCCGATGGGCAGGAAACTCTCCCTGCGGGAAGCCGTGGACGACTATTTCGCCCTGGCGCAGAAACTGGGCAACAAGCGGATCAGCCCACCCATCATCCGGGAGGCCCGGAGGGGCGCTCAGGCGGTGGGCTACTCCATTGCGGACATGAACATGGGGGCGGATGTCTGGGAACGAACCGGCAGCGCTGGGACTTCGAAGGTCATGCTCGAGCTGATGTTCGAACCGGCGGAGAGCGCCAAGAAGTCGCGGTCGGTCTTTGCCCCGTGCCGGTGAGCGGGCCGGCCCGGCATCAGACATGAAAGGAGGACGGATATGAATCTCGTGACGGGAAAGAATGGAACCGGCACGGCGGGAATCGTGCTGATCGTTGTCCTGACCCTGGCCGTTGCGGCCTGCGCGTCGGGGACCATCCTGAAGTGGAACCAGGTCGATGCCGCCGCGCTGATGAACAGCGAACGGGGCGGCAAGAAAATGAACACGATCCGGTTCGAAACCTTTGGGCCCGACGCCGAGCAG
>JALOPC010000290.1 GCA_025454095.1 Syntrophales bacterium
GAAAGGATTACGCGAATGCCGGCATTACGGTGGGGCTGCTGCCTCCTCATCCTGCTCTTCCTGTGCGCCTGTTCGACGACGGCGCAGATTCAGACCGACCCCCAGGGGAAGATCTCCTCTGCGGAGAGGCCGGACAAGCAGTCGGCCAAGAAAAATTCGAAAAACGGCAAGACAAACGGATCTTCGCCCGGGGCCGCGCGGGGCGCAGAGATCAAGCCCCAGGGACTCGGGCCGGGGTTCTCCGGCATGGATCCCTCGGGGAAGCCGCCCGAGGATTGCCCGCCCGGGACGGAACCCAGGACACTGGCCACAGGCCAAACCGTCAGACCGCTCGGAAGCAACGGCCAGGAAAACGGGGAGTCGGACATCGACGAAGAGGTCGACGAGATCGTGGACCTACTGCGGCTCGCGCAGGCGTACCGGGACAAGGGGGACATGGACAACGCCCTGAAGTCCCTCGACAAGGCCTACGGGATCCTGCTCGGCGAGGAAGAGGACAGTTCCACCGTGATCCGCCAGAAAGACGACCTGCGGCTCCTGATCGCGCGCAAGATCCTTGACATCTATACCGGCAAACGGGTGTCCACCATCGGCAAGCAGAGCGAAATCCCGCTCATCATGAACGCCGACGTGGAAAAGGAAATCCGGAGTTTCCAGACGGTGGAGCGCAGTTTCTTCGAGCGCTCCTACGAGCGGGCAGGCTACTACCTCCCCATCATGAAGCAGCAGCTGCGGCAGGCGGGGATCCCCGAGGAACTGGCCTGGCTCCCCCTCGTGGAAAGCGGTTTCCAGGTCCACGCGCTTTCCAAAGCCCGGGCGCTCGGGCCCTGGCAGTTCATCCCCTCGACGGGCTACAAGTACGGACTCAACCGGGACCTGTACATCGACGAGCGCATGAACGTCGAGAAATCGACCCAGGCGGCCATCGCATACCTGACCGATCTGCACGGCCTCTTCGGCGACTGGCTCACGGCGCTGGCCGCGTACAACTGCGGGGAAGGGCGCGTTCTGAAAGTCATCTCGCGCCAGCAGATCGACTACCTCGATCACTTCTGGGACCTCTACCGCCAGCTGCCCTATGAGACGGCCCGGTACGTGCCGAGGTTTCTCGCCACCCTGCACATCGTGAAGAACCCGAAAAAATTCGGGATGAACCTCCCCGACCCGTACGCCAAGCCCATCGCCTTCGAAACGGTCAGGACGAACCGCACGATGAAGCTCTTCGACATCGCCTGCCAGCTGGGCATCTCGACGGATACGCTCGTCATGCTCAACCCCGAACTCCGCCACCAGATCACGCCGGACCGCCCCTACGACCTGAAAATTCCCCAAGGGATGGGGCAGCAGTACGCTCTCGTTGCCGACCAGATCAAGGAGTCGAAGCCGCCGGCTCCGCCGGAGCGCGAGCGCAAGACGAAAGTCGTCAAGTACAAGGTGAAGCAGGGCGACACGGTCGCCACGATTTCGAAGAGATTCGGTGTTTCCTCCAAGTCGCTGATGACCGCGAACGGGATGAAGAGCGAAGGCCAGCTGACGACGGGGAAAGTCCTGAAAATCCCGGTCAAGACGAAGGAGAAGGGGACGGCAGTCGCATCGGGAAAGAAAGGCAAGTCGAAAAAGGCGGCTGCGGAGCCTGCCGTGGTCAAGCACACCGTCAAGAAGGGGGAGACGCTGACCCAGATCGCCAAGCGCTACGGCACGACCCCGGGCGCGATCCAGAAGATGAATCACCTGCAGACGAGCCAGCTCAAGAGCGGCCAGGTGCTCAAAATCCGCAACCCGAACGCGGAAACCGGCGGCTGAGACGCCAGTCTAGAGACGGAAGTCCAGGCGGTAGCCGCGGATCTCGAAAAACACCGCTTCCTGCACGGCGGACATGATGCGGGCCCGGGCCTTGTTCCCGGGCCCTTCGTGTTCGTAGCCCGCCAGGTGAAGGACCCCGTGCAGTACGAGGTAGAACAGGGCGTCCTCGCAGGGGATGGCCGCGGCCTGCGCCTCGCGTCGCGCAGCCTCCACGGACACCGCCACGTCGCCGAGCACGGCCGGGTTGAGGCCCCCGAAATCGCCTTCCGACAGGGAAAAGGAGATCACGTTGGTCGGCCGGTCGCGCCGCAGCCAGCCGCTGTTGAGCGCCCGGATCCCCTCGTCGTCGACGAACAGCAGGCTCAACTCCCGGTCCCGCATCCCCAGCAACGTCATGGCCCTGCGAACGTCGCGACGGATCGAGGCCCGGTTCAGCTTCATATTCTTCTGACGGCTGTCGATCAGGACCTTCCCCGCCTTCGATTTTGTTCCGGTCTTCATGTCTTCTTCATTCCCTGAACCCTGGCCCCCGGCCCCGGACCCTGAATTACTCCCCCTTGCCGTTCGGCTTTTTGCGGCTCAGGTGATTGTAGGCCTTGATGATGTCCGACACGAGGGGGTGGCGCACCACGTCGATCTCGGAGAAAGAGACGAAGCGGATGCCTTCCGTGTTCTTCAGGATCTCCTCGACTTCCACCAGGCCGGATATCTTGCCGGCAGGCAGGTCGATCTGGGTCACGTCGCCCGTGACGACGGCGCGGGATCCCCACCCGAGACGGGTGACGAACATCTTCATCTGCTCGGACGTGGTGTTCTGCGCCTCATCCAGAATGATGAAGGAATCGTTCAGGGTCCGCCCGCGCATGAACGCCAGCGGCGCCACCTCGATGATCCCCTTTTCGATGAGGGCCTGGGCCTTGTCGAATTCCATCATGTCGTACAGGGCGTCGTAGACGGGCCTCAGGTACGGGTTGACCTTCTCCACTAGGTCTCCGGGCAGGAACCCCAGCCGTTCGCCTGCCTCCACGGCGGGCCTCGTGAGAACGATCCGGTTGACGCGGCGGTCCATGAGGGAGGAGACGGCCATGGCCATGGCCAGGTAGGTCTTCCCCGTGCCTGCCGGGCCGATGCCGAAGACCAGATCGTGCTTCCGGATGGCATCGATGTACTGCTTCTGGGCGATGCTCTTGGGCGTGATGA
>JALOPC010000291.1 GCA_025454095.1 Syntrophales bacterium
GCACCGTGCCGCTTCCCGAGTGCATGGAGCCGTCGATTTCAATCATGATTTTCAGACGACCGCCCGGTATGGAGACGCCGGCCAATCGCTATGACCATCCGTTGGTCCCGCGGGCGAGTTCCGGGATCAGTTTCTCCGCGATACCCGATACCCTATCCCCGATACCCTTTCTCAATCCACCGGGGTGAACTCGCTTTTGGCCGCCCCGCAAATCGGGCAAACCCAGGTGTCGGGGATTTTCTCGAACGGCGTCCCGGGGGCGATCCCGCCATCGGGGTCCCCTTCCTCGGGATTGTAGATGTAGCCGCAGACCGCGCATTCGTATTTCTTCATGGCTCGTGTCCTCTCCAGGGAAGATCGGTTCCGGTGAGAGAATTGTATACCCGAAACAACCATGAAGCACAAGATGTCAGGTTCGAGATCCAGGGGACGAAGAAGAATTCTCAACGCCCGGGCGTCGATCCCCGGGTCTTCATTTCTGGCATGTCGGACAGTAGAAGGTGCTGCGCCCCGCGATCACGATCCGGCGGATCTCGCCGCGGCACTTCCCACAGCGCTCCCCCTTCCTGCCGTAAACGCGCAGGCGGTGCTGGTACTCCCCGCGGTCTGCATGAAGGTCCCGCCAGTCGGAAATCGACGTCCCGCGGGAGTCGACGGCTTCGACCAGGATGCGCGCCGCCGCGGACGCGATCCGTTTCCACTCGGCGGGCCCCAGGCCGCAGACCGGGCGCAGCGGGTCGATTCCCGCCTTGTGCAGGATCTCGCTGGCGTAGATGTTCCCGATGCCGGCCACGACCCGCTGATCCATGAGGAAAGACTTGACCGGGAGCCGGCGCCCCCGGGCGGCATCGGCAAGGCGTTTCGGCTCGAGCGGTTCGAGCCCGTCCGCGACGGTGCTTGCGGCCGGGGGGCTGCAGAGCTCCACCGTGGCGAAGCGTCGGGGATCGGAGAGGACGAGGCGGCCGTCGGGAAAGGAAAATACCAGCCTCGCATGGGCCGGGAGTTCCTCCCCCTCGAGCCAGAACAGGCGCCCCGTCATGCGCAGCTGGAAGATGAGGCACTGCCCGTCCGACAGCATCCAGACCATCCGCTTTCCGTGCCGGTCGACCGAGCGGACCCCCCTGCCCGAAAGCGGCGGCAGGTGCCCCAGCTTCCGGTCGATGACCTGCAGGGACAGGATGTCCCGGCCGACGATGACCGTGCGCAGCTGGCGGCAAAGGGTTTCGACTTCGGGGAGTTCGGGCATGGCGTTCACACCTCTTTTAAGAAAAATCCCCCTCTTTCCCTCTTTGAAAAAGGGGAATGACAGGGGGATTTGACTCCTTGCGGCTTGCGGCTTGCGGCTTTGCCACGCTGACCCTGTCGGAGGGGTGGCTCCGCGTGAGCGGCTATTCCGCGCTCCTCGACGCGGCTGCCTTCGGCCTCACCCGGATGGTCACTTCCACGGACAGGGGCTTGCCCCCCTCGAAGGACACCTCCGGAGGGGTGATCAGCTTTGCCGTCAGGGTGGTCGTTGCGTTTACCTTCCGCAGGTCGACGGCTTCCGTGGGAATCTGCAGGTCCGTCCCGACAAACCGCTTCGGCACCAGGACGGTCACGTGGGTCGGTTTCACCTCGATGCGCTGCAGCGCCACCCCCGGGGGCAGATTGCCCTCGGAACGGACATCCACGGGAAGCACCGCGGAGCGCAGCCGGGAGGCGCTCACGACGATGCGGGAAGGGGACACGCTCACCACGGAGATGTTGACGGGGGTCTTGATCATGTCATTGGTCAACTCGATGTCCTGCCTGCCTTCCCGGATGCTCGACAAATCGACGGAAACCCTCAGGCTTGCGGGGTTCAGCAGGTTGAAGGCCTGCTCGGGACCCGACAGGGTGACCTTGGCCTCGGTGACCTTCGTGCCCTCGATGACCCACTGGGGCGAGAGGTTGCGGTACTCGATGGGCAGGGTGAAGTCGCGCCGGACGAGATCCTTCTGGTATCCGAAGGCAAACCACAGCAGGGAGGCCAGCAGGATGGCCGTCGCCTTCTCCAGGGGGTTTCGCCGGAACCAGCCCAGAATGCGCTCGCCCTTGCTCTTCGGCATCTTCTTCCCGTAGAGACGCTCGAGGATCATGCCGAGTTCGGTGGGGCTCTTCAGGACGTCGATCCGGCCCCCGAAGGCCACGGAGACGGTTCCCCGCTCCTCGGAGACGACGATGCAGGTCGCGTCGGTGCGTTCCGAGAGGCCGAGGGCAGCCGTGTGGCGCAGGCCGAGGTTGCCGATCTTGTCCGCGTTGGTCGACAGGGGCAGGTGGCACCCGAAGCTGACGACCCGCCCGTGATCGATGACGACGGCCCCGTCGTGACCGATGGAGTGGGGGTCGAAAATGCTCTCCAGCAGGGGCTGGCTGAGCACGCCGTCGAGGGGATAGCCCCCGGCCAGGTGCCGGTCCAGGGGGTCATCGCCGTGGATGACGATGAGGGCGCCCATGTGCTGGCGGGCCAGCGTGGCCACGGACTGGACGATGATCTCCACCTCCTCGTGAAGCGTGGAGACCCGGCCGCTCTTGCGGAAGCGGCCCCACGTGGCGATGCGTTCGAAAAACCGCCGGAACTCCTCCTGGAAGATGATCACCATGGCCAGCAGGATGACGGCGAAGAACCCCTGCAGCACCGCGGCCGAGAGGTAGAGCTGGAAGGCGCGGGCCAGGTAGTAGATGATCCCCAGGATGCCGATCCCGACGAGAACGAACCGCGAGGCGGCGTCGCGGAACCAGACCAGGAGCCCGTAGATCATGAAGGTGATCAGGAGGATGTCGAAGAAATCCTGGATCCGGAAGCTGTGTACGAGGGTCGTGATTTCCATCGTCGTTCGCGATTGCTCTCCGTTTGTTCCGTAACCGGCCGCTGCTTACCCATGCAAGCTGTGCGCCGGGGCGTGCCGCGAAGGCCGATCAGGCGCGGAAAGTCAGGGTGGTCCCGGACATGTTCAGGATGAACTGCCCGGGCATG
>JALOPC010000292.1 GCA_025454095.1 Syntrophales bacterium
ACCTGCTCGATCTGGCCGCGGTCCGCGTCGACGACCCACAGGCCGTCCTGCTCGCGCCGGGTGATCTTGATCTCCTTCTTGGTCCGGCCGAACATCTCCGAGGATTTCCTGATGAGGTCGTTGAGGTCCGTGGGCTTGACCTCGTACTTGCCCCCGCGGGCAAACCCCAGGAGCTGCCGGGTCAGCGTGGCGCCGCTGCGGATCATGTCCTCGACGCCCGTGAGATGGGCCGCATGGGGGTGCTCGCTCGTCGTGTCCATGAGCATGAGCGAGATGTGGCCCTGGATGCCCATGAGCAGGTTGTTGAAGTCGTGCGCGATCCCGCCGGCCAGCGTCCCGACGGCCTCCATCTTCTGCGCCTGCAGGAGCTGCGCCTCGAGCTGGCGGGTCTGCGTGATGTCGCGGGCGATGCCGCAGATGCCTGCGATCTCCCCCGCGTCGTCGAACATGGGAACCTTCACGACGTGCAGCGTCACGGCCGCCCCGTTGATGACCTCGGCGGACTCGACCTCGACCATCTCGCCGTCGAGGACGCGGTAATCCATCTCGCGGGTCCGCTGTTCGGCCGCCTCCCCGAGCAGTTCCCGGTCGGAGAGCCCCACGATCTCGGCGGCGGGCTTGCCGAAGAGGGCCTCGACGCTGGGGTTGACCAGCACGTACTTCAGGGCGCGGTCCTTGATGAAGATGCAGTCCGGGGCCGTCTCGAAGATGGCGCGGAAGTTCTCCTCGCTCTTGCGCAGGGCTTCCTCGGCGAGTTTGCGCTCCGTGATGTCGTGGACCATGGCGATGACGCCGACGATCTCCCCGCGGGAGTTGCGGTAGGGGGCGTAGGTGCCCGCGATCCATCCCGTCTTGCCGCTCTGGGGGACGTAGTAGGTGAGGTCCGGCGCCGCGATCGTGGCCCCGTCGAGGGCCCGGTCGAGCAGGAGGTCCGCACCCTGGTCGCGCAGGTGGGGGAAGACGTCGAAGGCGCTCATGCCCAGCACTTCCCCGGCGGGCAGCCCCGTCAGTTCCTCCATGAAGCGGTTCCAGACGATGTAGCGGAACTCGCGGTCGTAGACGATGATCCCCTCGTTGGCGCTGGAGATGATCTCCTTGTTGAACCGCTCGGACTCGCGCAGGGCCTTCTCGCTGCGCCGCCGCTGGGTGATGTCCTCGTAGACGGCGATGATGCGCCCCTCGCGAAGGGACTCGCCGATGCGGGAAGCGTGGAGCCGCACGACGATCTCGCGGCCGTCCATGCGGCGGCAGGGGATCTCGGCGCTGCAGGTGCGCTGCCGGCGCAGCGTCGAGTAGAGGAACTTGCCGATGTCGGTGTATTCCCCGTCGTTGCGGTAGAGGATGCGCGTCGTCTTGCCGATGAGTTCCTCGGGGCGCCACCCGAAAACGGCGTCGACGGCGTCGTTGGCAAAGATGATGTGGCGCTTCGCGAGCCCCACCACCGCGTGCGGGATCGCGTCGAGGATCGAGGCCTCAAGGGCTTCCATCTCCTGGAGCCTGCGGCTGCGCTCCTTCTGGACCGTGATGTCCATGGAGTTGCCCAGGATGGCCCGGCGGCCCTTGTACGGGATGGGCGTAACCGTCTCCATGATCCAGCGGATCGACCCGTCGCGGGCGAGGATGCGATACTCGTAGGGGATCGACCTGCGGCCCTTGAGCATCTCGACGGCCTGTTCGAGGATCGCCTCGCGGTCCTCGGGGTGCACG
The DNA here is from genome assembly GCA_025454095.1 of Syntrophales bacterium. Classification (GTDB taxonomy): domain Bacteria; phylum Desulfobacterota; class Syntrophia; order Syntrophales; family UBA2192; genus UBA2192. The sequence goes on from JALOPC010000292.1 coordinate 1,708, forward strand.
ATGTCGATGCTCTTCATGCCGATCATCTCTTCGGCGGTGTAGCCCGCGAGCAGGGCGGCCTTGTCGTTGAGAAAGTCGAAACGGCCGTCGAGGATGACGTAGACGCCCGCATGGGAACTCTGGGCCAGGATCTCGTAGAGCTGGCGGGATTCGGCCGGTTCGGCACGGAGGGGTTTTTCCCGGGAGTCGAGCTGTTTCCGGAGGGCCTCGATCTCTTCGAGCAGCTGCTGCTTCGTTTTTCTGTTGGGGGCGGCCATCTACCCTCTTGGGAAGTAAGGTTTTGTGTGAGGCAATGTCATCGGGAAACGGTGCGGCTGGGTACCCGCAGTCGTGCAAATACTCTGCCAAGAAAACGCCCGGCCGGGCCGTGCGCCGGCCTCCTGCTATCCTCCCGGAATTGCGCGGAAAAGTTTGACTTCCATCCCTGCCCTGCGTAGGATATACCCTCGTCGAGCGTCAGCAACCCGACCCGACGATACGATCCTCTGACGCAGGGGCTGCTGCCCGGTAAAAAACTTCTCCATCACAGGGGGATCCGCTGGCATGAAAAGATGCCTGGCTCCAGCGCTTCTTCTGCTGCTTGCGATCGTGTTCCTCGCAGGCCCGGCCGCTGCGGCGGACCCGGTCTTCCCGCGGCCGGCGGGCGCCGTGAACGATTTCGCCGGCGTGATCGCCGCAGCCGAGCGCGACGCCATGGAGAACCTCGCCCGGGAAGTGCTTCAGAAGACGGGGACGGCCGTCGTCGTGGCCACGGTGCCCACCGTGGGGGACATGGCGGCGGACGACTACGCCACCCGCCTCTACGAGTCCTGGGGCATCGGGAAGAAGGGCGAGGACAAGGGGGTGCTCATCCTGCTTGCCCTGAAGGAACGGCGCGTGCGGATCGAGACGGGCTACGGCGTCGAGGGCATTTTGCCCGACGGGGTCGTCGGCGAGATCCTCCGCCTGCACGTGATCCCGCATCTGAAGCAGGGCGACTACGGAAAGGGCCTCTCCAATGCCGTGACGGCCGTGTCGGACGCGATCGCCCGAAACGCCGGCGTGACGCTCACGGGCAGGCCGCAGATGCAGCCGGCGCGGCCGACGGGGGGGACGCCGGTGAGCCCCTTCACCGTGCTGCTGTTCTTTATCGTCGCCCTGCTGCTCCTCTTCACGGAGACGGGCCGTCAGCTCCTGGCCCTTCTCTTCTTCTCCGGGGCCGGCCGGGGCGGACGGCACCACGGGGGAACCTACTACGGCGGCTGGGGGGGAGGGTCCTCCGGCGGCTTCGGCGGGTTCAGCGGGGG
>JALOPC010000039.1 GCA_025454095.1 Syntrophales bacterium
GGCGAGAAACTCCCGCCGCGACAATCCGTCATAGGCATTCGCCAGCCAGTCTTCGACCATGGCTTCCTCCCTTTTTGACAAGACATTTCGGCCGGGCGAACCGGCACCCCGGATCCTTGTATCCTGATTATAAGGATAACGCGGAGAAGGAAAAGGAAAAAAAGCGGGGTCTAGGGGACGCGCCCCCGGTCGCTTCCCGGCGGAGGCACGTAGGGGGCGGCGAGATACTTCCGGGCCTCCACTTTCGCCACGCCCTCCCCCTCGACCCCCAGGGTCCGGTTGTAGAACTCCACCGCCTTCTCCCGCTCCCCGCGGGCGTCGTGGATCATCCCCAGGCGCACATACGACCAGGCCCGGATGCGCGCATTGGCCTCGGAGGGATCCTGCAGGGACTGCCGGAAAGATGCCTCGGCCCTCGCGTAATCCCCCTGGTTGAAGAACAATCGCCCCATGAGCTGGTCGTGCCGGGGCTTGAGCTGGGGCACGAAAGGCGGCCGGCCGGCGGCGATGCCTTTTTCGAGATCGCGGGCCACGGCGAAGGCTTCCCGGTGCCGGCCCGATTCCGAGAGGACGCTGGCCAGGGCGAAGGAAAAATTATAGTTCCGCGGGAACCGCTTCTGCAGATCCCGGACGATGGGAAGGGCCCGGGCGGGTTGTTTCTCGAAATTCAGCCAGACGGAGACGAGCTCGGACTGGGCCAGCTCCCGGAGCAGGTCACCCTGCGCAGCCGCCAGCTCGATCTCCCTGAGCCCCCGCGCGCGGTCGCCCCGGGTGAGCACAAAAGACGAGAAGAAGCGGGCCAGATCGGGCAGATGGTCGATGTGGTAGCGGATGAGCCCCGAGAGCAGATGGCTGTCGGCATTCGACGGGTCATCCCGCTGAACCCGGTCCAGACAGGACCACAGGCCGCGGGCCTCCTGCGCAGCGGTGAGATACTGCCTCTGCCGCTGGGCCCAGCGGAATTTCGCGGTTCTCGCGAGGGCCATGGCGAAGAGAGCCCTGCCGTCGCGGGGATCCGCCCCGACCCGCGCCTCCCCCCGGGTCAGCGCCTCGCCGACGACGCGCAGCATCTCCCGCCGGCCCGCCTCGCGCTCGCTGGCGTCGAAGCTCAGTTCGGCGGCAAACAGGTGGTTCACCGCCAGGAAGGCGTATCCCGTCGGGTCCTCCGGGTCCAGTGCCACCGCCTTGCGGAACATCGCCTCCGCCCCCGCAGAGTCCAGGTTGAAGGCTTTTTCGATGCCCTGCCGCAGGACGGCGCGCATCCCCGCCGGCTCGGGGGCCGCAGCCCCGGCCGTCGTCGCCGCGCAGACGAACAGGCCCAGCGCGCAGCAGGCCGCAAGCAGCCTCCTCCCCGTTCCGCCGCTCATCGCGCACCCGGCGGCTGAAGCCGTTTTCCGTTTCTCCACCCCTGCCCTGCCCGGCGCTCTCGCCTCTTTCCCTCTTCTTTCCCTTCCTTCACGTCTCTCTCTTCTTCGCTGCTGCAAGGCAGCCGTTCACGTCAGGTTGATCACGGTGATCTCGGGCCGCGCGCCCAACCGCACGGGGGTGAAGGTCGTCCCGATCCCGCGGCTGACGTAGAGGCGCGATTCGCCGATGCGGAAGAGCCCTTCGGGATAGGGGGTCCGCAGGTGGGCCAGGCTCGTCGTCCCCCCGGGCAGGCTCAGCTGGATCTGCCCCCCGTGGTAATGGCCCGAGAGCGTCAGGGCGATCCCCTGAGCGGCCGCCTCGGGAAAGATCTCCGGCCGGTGGGAAAGCAGGATCGTAGGCGTCGACGGGTCGAGCCCCTTCAGGGCCGCATCGAGGTCGTCGTTGCCGATCCGCATGTCGTCGATCCCGGCGACGGCAAAGGGGCCCTGCGCAGTCCGGATCACCCGGTGCGCATTGTAGAGCAGCGGGACCCCGTGCTGCCGGAACAACGACCTGAGCCGGTCGGGGCTCGCCACCCAGTGCTCGTGATTCCCCAGGGTGGCAAAGGTGCCGTAACGGGCCCTGACGCGGGACATCTCTTCCAGGCACCCCGGCAGAAAGGCGATGGAATTCGACACGAAGTCCCCGGTGAGGGCGAACAGATCGGGGTCGAGGGCCGACACCGCCTCGGCGTAGCGCCGCAGGTCGTTCCTCGTCATGTAGACGCCGGCGTGGTGGTCGGTGAGCTGGACGACCCGCAGCGGCATGCCGAAGGGAAGCGTCAGCTCGCACACCTCGTGAGACCGCCCGGCCCAGGCGGCCCCGTAGCCCGACAGGAAGAGGGGCGCCGCCGCGACGGCCCCCACGCCGGCCTGCAGGAAGAGTCGCCGCCCGGGGTCCTCGGGCGGTTCCCCCTCTCGGGGGGCCGGACCGCGGATGCGCCCGGCGATCGCCCGCGCGAGCCCGCCTGCCGCCTGAAAAACGGCGAGCAGCAGGGCCGACAGGATCGAGCCGAAGCCCCAGACGGCGGGCAGATAGAACAGCAGGGCCTGCACGGGGGCCGGCGGGTCCACCCAGGCAACGGGTCTGATCAGGATGAAGAGATTCATGGCAAAGAGCAGCCCGATGACCGACCCGGCCAGCACGAGGGCCGCGGACTTGACGCGTTGCGACCTCCCCGAAGAGCGGACGGACTGCCGAAAGCGCAGGAACAGGTAAATCTGGGCGAAGACCGCGAGACTGACGACGATGAACCGGAGGGTGCCGAAGGTCAATGAGGGTCCCATAAGCCGATGCCCCAATCTGCCACAGAATCGGCGCTCCCGCAAGCCGTGAGATGACCGGCTCCGGGGTTTCCATCAGCGCCCGTCTGATGGGGCCCTCAGACGGGGTCTGCGGCAGCGTCGTCGCTCCGTCCTAGAAAACATTCAGACGGCCGCCGATTTCGTTTTCGCGGGGAATGTCGATAATGAGTTCAACGAAAGGGAACAACGGCAGCGAGGCACAACGCCATGATGACCCGAATCCACAAAACCTGCGCAACCCGGATCACCACCGACCCCCGGATCAACCTGATGGGCGAGCGGGTGGACAGGGTGTGGGCGGACCCCATCCTGGCCCCTCGCAGGGAAACGGCCCGCTGATCCCGGGCACCAGACGGACACAAGGAGGTATCGTCATGAAAGAAAAGGCCAAGAACGTGAAGACCGACCGGAAATTCTGGAACGACCCGATGAGCTTCCCCGTCTTCACGCCGAAGCGCGGCAAGTAGAACAACCCGGCAGAGCAACCCCGCAACCGACAGCCGACAAGGAGGGCTGAGACCATGAAGAAGACGACGAAAGAGACCCGGAAAGACCGCAAGCTCTGGGCGGACCCCATGAGCTTCCCCGTGTTCGCGAAGTAAAAACCCGGCCGAGGCCGGATGACATACACCTGACCACATTTCCTGTGCTGAAGGCCCCCGCCCGCAAACGGCGGGGGCCTTTGTTTTTGTCCCCGGCCGGCACGAATGGGGCCGCTCCCGGGCGCAACCCGCCGTTGACATCCATCCGGCCTGTGCTATGCTCGGGGCAAACCACCCCGAAGGGGACGTGCAACCGATGATGCCCAGACCCCGTTTCCCGCTCGCAGCCGCCCTCCTGATCGTCGCCGTCGTCCTGATTGCGTCCTGCGCCGCCAACCCCGTCACCGGCAGGCAGGATTTCATGCTCATCAGCGAACCCGAGGAGATCGAGATGGGGAAGAAGGTCGATGCCTCGGTGACCCGGGAGTACGGGCTGTACAACGATCCTCGCCTCACCGCCTACGTCGCCGACATGGGCCGGCGGCTGGGGAGGCTCTCCCACCGCCCGCAGCTCGACTACAGCGTAAAGGTCCTCGATTCCCCCGTCGTGAACGCCTTTGCCGCCCCGGGGGGGTACCTCTTTTTCACGCGGGGCATCCTGGCCACCCTCAACAGCGAGGCGGAACTCGCGGGCGTGATGGGGCACGAGATCGGCCACGTCACCGCGCGCCACTCGGCCCAGCAGCTGAGCAAGGCGCAGGTGGCGCAGATCGGGCTGATCATCCCCCAGGTGCTCGGCGTTCCCCTGCTGTCGAGCCTCGCCCAGGTCGGGATGGGACTCTTCTTCATGAAATACAGCCGGGACAACGAACGGGAGGCGGACTCCCTCTCCGTGGAATACGCCACGAAGGCGGGCTACGACGCCTCGCAGATGGCGGGGTTTTTCGAAACGCTGCAGCGGATGAACCCGCAGTCGGACAAGAGCGGCATGCCGGCCTGGTTCTCCACGCACCCCAGCCCCGAGGACCGGGAGCAGGCCATCAAGACCCAGGCGCAGCAGGTGCAGCGGCAGATGGGGCTGACGCGCCCCCGGATCGAACGCGAGGCCTACCTGCGGGCGATCGACGGCATCGTCTACGGCCAGGACCCCCGCGAGGGCTACGCGGAGGGGGGAATGTACTACCACCCGGCCATGCGCATCCAGTTCCCCGTGCCCGCCGACTGGAAGGTCAACGACACGCCGACGGCGGTTCAGATGGCAAACAGGGAAAAGAGCGCCGTCATCCTCTTCACCGGGGCGCAGGGCAAGTCCCCCGAGGAGGCGGCCCGCACGTTCGTCTCGAAGACCCGGGCCCGCGTCATCCAGAGCCAGCCGGCGCGGGTGGGCGGCTTTGCGGCCTACCGGCTCGTGGCCGACGTGCAGTCCGGCGGCAGCACGATCCGCACCCTCACCTACTTCATCCGGAAGGGCGACGGCCTCTACTCCTTCACGGGGTTCAGCACGCAGAAAAATTTCCCGCAGCACGAGAATCTCTTCGAGAACACCCTGAGCCGGTTTGCGGAACTCACCGACGCGCGGAGGATCAACGTGCAGCCCGACCGCGTGCGCGTGCGCCGCACCGCGCGGGCCGACACCCTCGGCAACGCGCTGCGCTCGCTCGGCGTCCCCGAGAACAAGATCAAGGAAACGGCGCTGCTCAACGGCGGCGCGCCGGAAGAGCCCGTCCCCCCCCACACGCTTCTCAAGGTCATCGAGCGGGTCCGGTAACGATCTCACAGCGCTTCGACGGCCAGTTCGACCTCCTCCGACGCCTGCCCCGCGGGCTGCCAGCGCAGGAACCATCGCGACACCGCCGTCTGAACGGGCGACGCGTCGCCCTCCGGTCTGCAGTCCGCCCAGGCGGACAGTTCGATCCGCCAGTTCAGGATCGCCTTGTACCCCCAGAGGTGCACCTTGCTGGCCATCCCCGCGTGGGCCGCAAGGATCGTCTCGTAGACGTCCCACGCCAGCTCGCCGCCCGGCGGGATCGAGTCGGCCGGCACGGCGCGGCGCATGGCTTCCGTCGCGTCGTGGACGAGCCCGCGCTCCTCGGAAACCGTCGCATGCGCAGCGATTCCCGGCACCGTCGTGCCGCCCGTGTTGCGCAGCAGGAGCATTGCCCGGACAAACGGGATCTCCCGGCCCCCCGTCACGCGCAGGCTCGAAGGCACGGCCTGCACCGCAAAGACCAGCGTGTCGCTCATGAACGCGTGCACCTCCCCCCTTGCGGCCCCTGCGCCTCCCCTCCGAACCGGAAGGACTCCAGGCGGCCCTTCTCCAGATCCGCGTAGGCCATCACGTTTCGAAAGAGGGTCCCCCGCCCGAGCAGGATCTTCAGCACTTCCATGGCCTGCAGGGTACCGACGAGCGCGGCCGTGACGGCCGGCACACCCAGGAGGGCCTCCGGCCGCTCCGGGTCGGCCCGGTCCGCGGATTCCCCGTACAGCGCCTTCACCCCCGCATCGCCCGGCAGGACGGTCATGACCCTCCCCTCGAAGCCGGCCAGCGCCCCGTGCACCATGGGGATGCCCCGTCGCGCCGCCGCGGCCTGCAGAAGCAGGCGGTCCGGGACGTTGTCCAGCCCGTCGACCACGGCATCGCTGCCTGCAAGGATTTCGTCGATGACAGCGGCATCGAGCCTCACCGGGTGAGGGATCACGCGGACGCCCGGGTTGACCGCCGCGACGGCCGCTGCGGCTGCCAGGGCTTTCAGCTCCCCCACGGTGCCGTTTGCGCACAGGGCCTGGCGGTTGAGATTCGACTCGTCGAAGCGCTCGCAGTCCACGACCACGAGGGTGCCGACCCCGAGCCGTGCCAGCAGCAGGATGACCTGCCCGCCCAGCCCCCCGGCCCCCGCCACGGCAACGCGCGATTCGGCGAGCCGGAGCTGCTCCCCGACGGAAAGAACGTCCCCGTTGCGGATGTACCGGTACGGGCGGATGCCGAGCCCGAGCGCTTCCCGGTAGACCCCGGGAAGGTCGAGGCCGCCCTGCCGGGCGATCTCGGCGGCGGCAAGGTCGTCGAGAACCCGGACCGCGCGGCCCGCCGGGTCGGCGATCTCCCGCGATCGCTCGCGGATCCGTTGCTGCATCTCAGGGCGCATCGGCGCGGCCCCCCTTTCGCCTCACGGGAATCCATTTGAGAAAATGCCCAGGGCGGGCTATGATTTCTTCGAGGTGAAATGCCGCCATGAAAGTCGAACTCAACCTCTATGCCTCCCTGGCCCGGACCGTCCCCGTGACGGGCCCCGTCGAAATCGGGGAGAACACCACGATTCTCGGGCTGCTCACGCGCCTCGGGGTGCCGATGGACAAGGTGAAGATCATCTTCCTCAACGGCATCCACGCAGGCGGCGACGAGACGCTGCGCGACGGCGACCGGGTCGGCGTTTTCCCGCCCGTGGCGGGCGGCTAGCCGCCCCGTCAGCCCTGTCCCGCTTCCCGCGACACCGTGACCTTCAGGAGAACGGCCTTTCGGCCCTCGAGGGCGGCCGCGCCGCCCGTTGCCCGGAGGCAGTCCTCCGGCAGCGATTCGAGAAGCGACGCGAGTTCGTCGCCGTCGACCCCGATCCCGCGGGCGAGGATTGCGGGCCCCAGTTCCCGCAGCGTTGTGCCGAAGAGCTTCAGCGTGATCCCCCCCGCACCGCCGGCCTGCGGTGCCGCGCCTGCCCGGTGCGTGATCCCGCTGCGCATCGGGGCGTAATAGCCGCCCCGGCGCAGCATGGCCCCCATCAGGCCCGGCATGGCGGGCGCGAGGGCAAGCGTCGAGCCCGCGCCCAGCAGGGCCGTCTCGATGTCGTCCACGGCCCTGCCGTCGAGAAACACGGTCTGGATGCGCGCCTCGATGGTCGCGGCGCTTAAACCGAGTTCCTCGCGAAGGAACGCCCCGACCGGGCTTCCCGGGCGCGCCGGCACCGCAAAGCCCCTCTGCAGCAGCGGAAAGAAACAGGCGAGCCGCTCCGAGGGCACGGCGAGACACACCGTTCGAGTGGCACCGGAGCCGTTCGGTTCCATCACGGACACCCCTGTGCAGCGGGAAACACCCTCCACGAAGAGGCGGGGGGGGTGACTGAGTCCCCTCGACAACAGAGGGGATGGGGGAATGTCCCCTTACCCGTCGAATACCCTGTCCATCTCCGCGTCAGGGACCTGGAACGTGACGTTGTGCGGCGGCAGCAGCTCCTTGCGGAAGTACTCCGGCAGGCGGTCCTGCGCTTTCGTGAAGCCCGCCTTCGCGTTGAACTCGCGCTCCCACTGGAGCACCTTCTTGCCCAGCGCCGTCACGTCGTCTGCCGTCATGCGGAGCCCGTGGAAGGCGTTGAGCAGGTCCAGCAGCGCCTGGAACGTGTCCGGCTGGTCCAGGACGGCAAAGGCGATGAAGAGGCACATGCCCGTGGAATCGATGGCCGCCGTGGCGATCTGGAGATTCTTCGAAAGCTCGATCTGACCTTCGGGTTTGAGCGGGTCGACGTAGCCCCCCACCTTGAGGATGTTGGTGGCCACGGCGTAGCCCGCCGTGTGGTCGGCGCCCATGGTGCTCGTGGCGTAGGTGACCCCGATGCCCTGGATGGCCCGCGGGTCGTAGGCCGGCATGGCCTGATTCTTGACGACGGGGACGCGCTCGATGCCGTAGGCCTTGCCGGTCATGGCGGCGCCGTTGCCCAGGATCCGCCCCAGGGGCGTCCCCCTGCCCGCCTCGTGGATGAGGCCGATCGCCCCCTTGGCGTCGCCGAACGTCACGACCCCCGCCTCCATGGCCACGGCGATCGTCGCGCCCATCTCGATCGTGTCGAGGCCGTAGTCGTCGTCGAGCCGGTCCATCAGGGCGATGGCGTCGATGTCGTCGATGCCGCAGTTGGCGCCGTGGGCCCAGACCGTCTCGTACTCGGGCTGCTTGGTCAGATAGCGGCCGTCCTTGTCGTGGTAGATCCCCGAGCAGCGGATCACGCAGCCCCGGTGGCAGCCGTGGGTCGGGTTTCCGCCCCGGGCCTTCTCCAGCTCCGCCTCGGTCTCGCCGCTGATCTTCGCCGTGCCGTCGAAGCGGCCCCAGAGGAAGTTGTGCGTGGGGTAGGCGCCCGCCTCGTTGATCACGTTGGCCAGGATGTTCGTCCCGAAGGCCGGGAGCCCCTCGCCCGTGACGGGGTGCCTGCGCAGGCCGTCGACGAAGGCCTTGTTGGCCGCGCGGAATTTTTCCACGTCCCCGGGCACGCGGTTGCTCGTGCCCGTGTCGTCGAGCACGATCACCTTGACCCCCTTGGATCCCATGACGGCACCGAGGCCCCCTCGGCCCGCGTGGCGGGTGGGCCTGAGCTCCATGTCCGTGAAGGCCACCGTGGCGGCGCACATCCTCATCTCGCCCGCGGGCCCGATGGAGACGCAGGCGATCTTGTCGCCGTACTCGCCCTTCATCTTCTCGACGAGGGCGTAGTTGCCGAGCAGCTTGAGGCTGTTGTCGCGGGTTATCGTCACTCCGTCCCTGTTGATGAAGACCTTGTAGAGATCGTTCTCCTTCGGCTTCCCCTCGAGGATGATGCCCGCGTAGCCCAGCCGGGCCAGAACCTGGGAAGCCTGCCCGCCGGAGTTGGACTCCTTGATGCCCCCGGTCAGCGGGCTTTTGCCGCCCACGGAACAGCGCCCCGACATGGCCGCAATCGTTCCGCTGAGCAGGCCGGGCGCGATGATCAGCTTGTTGTCCTCGCCCAGCGGGTGGGCCAGGGGCGGCACTTCCTTCGAGACGACGGCGGAGGTCAGCGCCCGGCCCCCGAGGCCGGCGTACTCCCCGACGGGGACGGTGCGGGCCGCGGGACCGCCTTCGGCGCTCATGTCGATGCGGAGCAGCTTGTCCATGA
>JALOPC010000293.1 GCA_025454095.1 Syntrophales bacterium
GGGGAGCCGCTGGCCGAACTGTACAGCCCGGAACTGGTCGCCACCCAGCAGGAACTGGTCAACCTTCTGAAGTGGAAGAAGGCGCCCGAGGGCTCCGGTGCGACGGGGGACACGATGCGGCGCGATGCCGAGGCCCTCATCGAGGCGGCACGGCAGCGGCTGCGGCGTTTCGACATCTCGGAGGCGCAGATCCGCGAAATCGAGCAGAACGGGCAGATCCGGAGGACCCTGACGATCGCAAGCCCCGTGGCGGGCTACGTCATCCAGAAGGCCGCCCTGCAGGGGATGAAGGTTGCCCCCGGCGAGAGGCTCTTCGACATCGCCGATCTTTCCTCGGTCTGGGTCGTGGCCGACATCTACGAATACGAGCTTGCGAACCTGAAGGTCGGCGATCCCGCGACGATCCGCCTGAGCTACTTTCCCGGCCGGGAATTCCGCTCGAAGATCGATTACCTCTACCCGACGCTTTCCGGCGAGACGAGAACGGCGAAGGCACGATTCTCCATCCCCAACGAGGGCGGGCGCATGAAGCCGCAGATGTTCGCCACCGTCGAGATCGCCGTCTCGCTGGGCAGAAAGCTCTCCGTGCCCGCCGATGCCGTCATCGAGACGGGGACGAGGGCCCTCGTGTACGTGGACCGCGGCGACGGTTATTTCGAGCCCCGTGAGATCGCCCTGGGCGCCAGGGGCGAGGGCTACCGGGAGGTGCTGAGGGGACTGAAGGCAGGGGAGACGGTCGCCGCGTCGGCCGCCTTCCTCGTCGACTCCGAGGCGCAGATCAAGGGTGTCAAGCCGCTGGAGAAGAAATAGGGTACAGGGAAAATCCCCTCTATCCCCCTTTTTTAAAGGGGGATGAATACATTGAATCCCTCCTTTGGAAAAGGGGAAAGCCTGATACCCCCCCTTTGGAAAAGGGGGGCAGGGGGGATTTGAAGGAATAGACCGAACAGACGGATCTCCGCATGATTGCCCGCATCATCGAAACCAGCGCCCGTAACCGCTTCGCCGTCCTGCTGTTCGTGTTCGCGGCGGTCGTCTGGGGCTATTGGTCGCTTTACAACACGCCGCTCGATGCCATTCCCGATCTCTCCGACACGCAGGTCATCATCTACACGGAGTGGTCCGGCCGCAGTCCCGACCTCGTGGAAGACCAGGTGACCTACCCCATCACCTCGACGCTCCTGGCGGCCCCGCAGGTCCAGGTAGTCCGCGGCTTTTCCTTTCTCGGCAGTTCATTCGTCTACGTCATCTTCGAGGAAGGGACCGACATTTACTGGGCCCGGAGCCGCATCCTCGAATACCTCCAGGCCGTGCGCAGCAAGCTGCCCGCCGACGCCAACCCTGTCCTGGGGCCCGACGCGACAAGCCTGGGGTGGGGCTTCAGCTACGCCGTCGTCGACGAGACGGGGAAGCACGATCTCGCGGAGCTGCGATCCATCCAGGACTATCACATCAAGCTCGCACTGGAGAGCGTGCCCGGTGTCTCCCAGGTGGCCTCCGTCGGCGGCTTTGTCAAGCAGTACCAGATCACGATCGATCCCGCGCGGCTGCTCTCCTTCAACATCCCTCTTACGAAGGTGCTCGAAGCGGTCAAGAAGAGCAACCGCGACGTGGAGGGCCGCGTCCTCGAGTTTTCCGGTGCCGAGTACATGATCCGGGGCAGGGGCTACATCCGTTCCCTGAAGGACATCGAGGCGATCGCCGTGGGCACCAACAGCGCAGGCACCCCCGTGTATGTCCGGGACGTCGCGCAGGTGAGCCTGGGGCCCGAGATTCGCCGCGGCCTGACGGACCTCGACGGCCGCGGCGAGGTGGCTTCCGGTATCGTCGTGGTCCGTTTCGGGGAGAACGTCCTCAACGTGCTGGACCGCGTGAAGGCGAAAATCGGCGAGATCGAGCCGACACTGCCGCAGGGCGTCAGGATCGTCACGACCTACGACCGCTCCGACCTGATCCGCAACGCCGTGAAGACCCTGCGGGACCAGCTCATCGAGCTGGCCGTGGTAGTCTCCGTCGTCTGCGCCGTTTTTCTCTTTCACCTGCCCTCGGCGATGGTGGCCATCCTGACGCTTCCCGTGGCGATCCTCATTTCGTTCATCTGCATGTACTACCTGAACGTCACCTCCAACATCATGAGCCTGGGAGGCATCGCCATCGCGATCGGCGAGATGGTGGACTCGTCCATCGTCATGGTGGAAAACGCCCACAAGAAGCTCGAGGAGTGGGAAAGCCGGGGTTCGCCCGGCAATCGGACCGACGTCATCATCGAGGCCGCGAAAGAGGTCGGGCCGTCGCTCTTCTACTCGCTGCTGGTCATCACGGTCGCCTTCCTCCCGATCTTCACGCTCCAGGCGCAGGCGGGGAGGCTCTTCAAACCCCTGGCCTACACGAAGACCTTCGCGATCCTCTTTGCCTCCTTCGTGGCCGTCACGCTCACGCCGGCGCTGATGACGGTGTTCATCCGCGGCCGCATCCGGCCCGAGGAGAAAAACCCCGTCAGCATCGTCCTGCACCGTATTTACGAGCCCGCGGTCCGGTTCGCTCTGAGGTTCCGGAGGTCCGTCCTGGCGGGTGCCTGCATCCTGCTCGTGCTCACCGCATTTCCCTTCATGAAGCTGGGCTCCGAGTTCATGCCGCCGCTCTACGAAGGGTCGCTCTTCTACATGCCCGTCACCGTGCCGGGGTTGTCCGTTTCCGAGGCGGGACGGATCCTGCAGATCCAGGACCGACTGCTGAAGGGGATACCGGAGGTGGAGCAGGTCTACGGGAAGGCGGGGCGGGCCGAAACGGCCACGGACCCGGCGCCCCTGGAGATGTTCGAGACCGTCATCAACCTCAAGCCCGAGTCCCAGTGGAGGACGGGCATGACGGTGGAAAAGCTCAAGGACGAGATGAACGAGGCCCTGGCGATCCCCGGGGTGGCCAACGCCTTCACCATGCCCATCAAGGCCCGCATCGACATGCTGGCCACGGGGATTCGGAC
>JALOPC010000294.1 GCA_025454095.1 Syntrophales bacterium
CCATGCTGACCTGGAACCCGTTCAACCCGATGACCGCGGCGCCGAAGTTGTTCTTCGACGCCTGGGAATACACCGTCGATGCGGCGCAGCGGCAGATCCTCTTCATGGACGTCCTGCGCAAGCGCGGCAACAACTACATCGAACACCTGCGCAACGGGCAGCCGCCCGTCCTGACGTTCCATTACGAGATGATCCTCGACGGGCGGACGTTCGAGAAGCCCGTGAACTTCGCCCTCGTGCGGATCGTGGACCGGCGGCATGAGGACGGGGGTTGCCGGGAAGGCGCCGAGCGCCGAGCGGGCGACCGCCGCAAGGCACCCGAGATCCCCAAGCGGCCCATCGTGATCATCGACCCGCGGGCGGGACACGGCCCCGGGATCGGGGGGTCGAAGCGCGACTCCGAGATCGGCATGGCCCTCGACCACGGGCACCCGGTCTACTTCATCCTGTTCTACACGGAGCCCATGCCCGGCCAGACGCTCAAGCACGTCGTCGCGGCCGAGGAGCGCTTCGTCGAAGAGGTGGTCCGCAGGCACCCCGAATCGGGGAACCCCGCCATCATGGGCAACTGCCAGGCGGGCTGGGCCTCGGCCCTGCTCTGCGCCGACCGCCCCGACATCGCGGGGCCGCTCATCCTCAACGGGGCCCCCATGTCCTACTGGGCCGGCGTGTCGGGGGTGAACCCCATGCGGTACAAGGGGGGCATGCTGGGCGGCGTGTGGCTCACCTCGATGCTCTGCGACCTGGGCAACGGCAAGTTCGACGGGGCGAATCTCGTCTCGAACTTCGAGTCGCTCAACCCGGCCAACACCCTCTGGTCGAAGAACTACCGGGTCTACGCCGAGATCGACACGGAGGAGGAACGGTTCCTCAACTTCGAAAAGTGGTGGGGCGGCTTCTACCTGATGAACGCCGAGGAGATCCACTTCATCGTGAGCAACCTCTTCGTGGGCAACAAGCTCGAGCAGGGCACGCTGGAACTGCACGAGGGCGAGCCCCTGAGCCTCAAGAACATCCAGAGCCCCATCGTGGTCTTCGCCTCGAAGGGGGACAACATCACCCCGCCGCAGCAGGCCCTGGAGTGGATCCCCCGGGTGTACCGCTCCATCGACGAGATCCGGGGGCTCGGCCAGGTCATCGTCTACATCATCCACGAGGACATCGGGCACCTGGGCATCTTCGTCGCGGCGAGCGTGGCGAAAAAGGAGCACAAGGAAATCATCCGCAGCTCCGAGATGATCGACTTCCTTCCGCCGGGCCTCTACGAAATGGTGATCGAGGGCGACGTGGCGAAGGGCGACTACACGACGCACTTCGAGGAGAGAACCCTGGACGACATCCGGGCCCTGGGCGATTCCCGGGAGACGGAGGATGACTTCAGCATCGTGGCGCAGGTCTCCGAGTTCAACGACCGGATGTACCGCAGCGCCCTGAGCCCCTGGGTGAAGGCCTCGACGTCGGAGTTCTCGGCGGAGATGATGCGCTGGCTCCACCCCCTGCGGTTCCAGCGCTACACGATCTCGGATATGAACCCGGCGCTGCGCCACCTGGGCGCGGCGGCGGCGCAGGCCCGGGCGCACCGCAAGCCGGCGCGGGAGGGCAACCCCTTCAGCGCCTGCGAGAAAGCCCTGTCGGGCTTCATCGAGGATTGGCTCGACTACTACCGCGACTGCCGCGACCGCGGCCAGGAGGCTCTCTTCCGCGCGGTCTACGGCCATGAGGCTCTCCATTACTCCTCCATTGCGGCGGGCACGCTCAAGGCCTTCGCGGGGGAAAAGGAAGCCGAACTGTCCTGGGAGGGCTATGAAACCTGGCTGCGACAGAGATGGGTCGAGGACGCAGGGAAGGGAGGCCTCGCCGAAGGCCTCGTCCGGGCCATGATCGCCATGGCCCGGGTGGGCGGCGTCATCGGCCGGCGGCACTACGCCGTCGCCGCGGAGATCGCCAAGACCCACAAGGTCCTCCGGAAAATCCGGCCCGCCGTCTTCCGCCGCATGGTGAAGGAGCAGTACTGCATCCTGGCGGCCGACGAGGAACGGGCGCTGGAGTCGCTCCGCGGACTCATCCCCGGCGAGCACGATCGCGACGAGGCCCTGGCCATGGCCCGGCGCATCGCCCTGGCCGACGGATCCTACCGGGAACAGGAGAAAGCCATGCTCGCGAAGATCGCCCTCGGTCTCGGGATCGATCCCGCGGAACCGGCGGAGAATAAACTCTTGAAATTCACGGGCGAGAAACGTATGTAAGGGAAAAACAGGAGGGCTCCGAGATGCTCAAGATCCTGAAGCTCAAACAGCTGACCTTCGTCGTGCCCAACCGGGTAGGCCTGCTGTCCGAGGTCACCACGTTTCTGGCCAACGGAAAAATCAACATCGAGGCCCTCTGCGCCTACGGGCGCGGCCAGGAAGGCGTCTTCATGATCGTGACGGACAACAACGCCAAGGCGAAGAAGATCCTCACGCA
Source organism: Syntrophales bacterium (assembly GCA_025454095.1). Classification (GTDB taxonomy): domain Bacteria; phylum Desulfobacterota; class Syntrophia; order Syntrophales; family UBA2192; genus UBA2192. Next base: position 2,464 of record JALOPC010000294.1, read on the forward strand.
GATGGGCGCCGAGGTGAAGGTGGAGGAGATCATCGCCGTGGAGCTGCCCAACAAGCCGGGGCAGCTGCAGAAGGTGGCCAAGAAGGTCTCCGAGGCCGACGTGGACATCAACTACGTCTACGGGAGCCCCACGCGGGGCAAGATGACCGTCGTGTTCAAGACGGCCGACGACAGGAAGATCCTCAAGGCCCTGAAGAAATAACGGCCCACAACCCGATTCGTGCAGGCGACAGAGGCGCAGCGAAACCCGCTGCGCCTTTTTTCTTCCGGCTGCCCTTGCCACATCCCGTTGTTTGTGGCATGAACGGGGTCGGACGGCGGGCAAACGGCTCGTCGGGGCCCACGATCCCGCCGTTGCATCACGCCAATATTCCAGTTCCACGAAACGAAGAGGGAGGGATCATGAAGACAGCGGACCTGTTCAGACTCGACGGCAAGGTGGCCCTGGTCACGGGCGGGGGCCGGGGGATCGGCAAGTTCATCGCCACGGGGCTGGCCGAGGCGGGGGCGA
>JALOPC010000295.1 GCA_025454095.1 Syntrophales bacterium
CAGCCACAATGCCGGGATGATCCGCGACGGCCTGGCGGCGGCAGGTCTTTCGCCGGGCGAGAAGGCGGTGCTGGTCGGGTATTCCAAGGGGGTGCCGGATATCCTGCAGGCCCTGGTGGAACACCCCGGGATCGTCCCGCGGGTGGCGGCGGTGGTTTCCATCGCCGGCGTGGTCGGCGGCTCTGCGCTGACCGAGTCGGTCGATGAGCCGTATCGGAAAATGCTGGGGAAGAACCCCCTGGTCGAATGCCCGGGCGGGGTGGGCGACCCGATCGCAAGCCTGCAGCGTTCGACCCGCCAGAGATGGCTGGCACAGAACCGGCTGCCGGCGTCGGTGAGGTACTTCTCGCTTGCCACCTTCGCCGAGCGGGAGAGCATCTCCTCGGTACTACGGGTCACCTACGACCGCCTGGCCCGGATCGACCCGCGCAACGACAGCCAGCTGATCTTCTACGACCAACTCATCCCCGGGTCCACGCTCCTGGGGTACGTCCGGGCCGATCACTGGGCCGTGGCCATGCCTTTCTCGCAGGACAGGGTCGTCCCCGTCCTGATCGACCGCAACGAGTTCCCCCGCGAAGTCCTCCTGGAAGCGGTCTTCCGATTCGTGGAGGAGAGCCTCGGTCCCTGACGGAGGCGCCGCTGATGAACGGGCCCGGGTCGCACGACGGACCGGTGTAGCAAGCCCGGGCAGGCGCCCTGCCTTCGAAGGCATTCCGACAGGGTTCACCGCGGCGCCAGGAACAAAAGAAGGCAGGGCTTTCGGCCCTGCCTTCCGCTCTTCCCTCGAGGCCGGTGTTCCCTGCCTGCCCGTGCTGTGGCGGTCAGGAGGAAGGGATCAGTTTCTTCTCGCGAAGGGCTTTCACCACCACGCTGACGAACCGGGAAATCTGGTCGTCGCTGCCGGAGGGGTTCACGGCGTCGACGGTGGATCGCCAGACGATGTCTTTCGTCTTCCCGTCGTAGAGCCTCGAGTCCAGGGTGGCCACGTCGCGCTGCTTGATCGTAGGCGCCTGGGGGCCGAACCACGGGATGTACTGCATCGAGGTCGATGTGGCATCCGACGACCCATAGGCCTGGGACACCGCGCCCACCCCCATGACCCGCACGATCAGGTAGGCTTCGGTTCCCATCCCCTGGCCCAGCCTGATCAGGTCCTCCACGGTTCCCTTCTCGGGATCGGCCATGTGTTCATGGAAGGCGGCCGCCTCGACACCCCGCGACTTGAGCTGTTCGACAAATTCCTTCTCGATGGGCTTTCGCAGGTTGTCCTGCCTTGTCATGGCGACGACCGTGATCTTCTTGTAGGCCGGTCCCGTATAGGTCGAACTGCGCCAGTTGTCCGTCACGTGCATGGGGGTGGCACAGGACAGGGTCAGCAGGACTGCGGCAACAAGCAGGGTCCCCGTCAACGCGATTTTCTTCTTGCTCATGGCGCTCTTCCTCTTCCTGTCCCCGAGACGTGATGCCGCCGCAGCCGGCGATCCCGTTGACAGGGTCCGTCATGCCGCGTGCTGTCCTGCACATCTCGTGAGAATGGTTCCGAACCGGTTCGAGTAAACAAACAGGCAGGTTGTCACGCCTGCCTGTTCCGAAAAGCAACGCTGCCCGTTTCCGCTATTCGATGTTGGCGCTGACCACGGAGGCCATCTGCATCATGTCGATCGTCTGGCCTTCCTTGAGCTTCGTGAAGTCGACGACCTTGCCGGACTTGGTCTTGACCTTGGTGTTGTTGAAGATCTTGATCAGCTTCGCATCGGCCACGATGAACTTGCCGGCGTTCTCCGGCTTGCCGTTGGCGGTGCTGGTCTGCAGCTTGTTGGCCTTGATGTAATCCCAGAGCTTCTTGGTGATCTCGGTACGGGGAAGCGCCCCGGCGCCCAGGAACGCTGCCAGGTCCGCTTTCAACTTGACCGGTTTGTTCAACCCTTTTTCCTCTGCCATGTTCATGCCTCCGTTTTTTGAGTGGGATTCGTGTGCTTTGGGTTCGACCTGGGGGAAGTATACGGCCTGTCGGTCTGCATGTCCAGCCAATGTTGACGGCATGGGGATGTGCGGAGGGTCGTCCCGGGCACGGCCCTTTCTCGTTTCAACCCGATCGAAGGCGCCCGGCTTCGCGTTGACTTGGGCCGCGTCTTTTTGTTACTGTCCGTGGAGGAATCGTTGCAAAGGAGGGAATACCCATGGCAGCAAAAGGAAAGTTTCCGTTGAAGGGCTATACGCTCCCCCTGACACCGAAGGGCCGCTCCTCGGTGATCGATGCCCCGCCGTGGCACTACGGGGGGGACATCCTGGCGATTCGGTTCCAGATGGACAGGAAGCGCGCGCAGGCCTTCATCCCGCCGCCCCTCGAGCCGGGCCCGCGGCCGGGCGAGGGGATGGTCTGGTTCCCGGAGTGGGTGTCGGTCAGCGACGAGCGGCCCGACCTGGCCTATGTGAACCCCGAGCGGGCCGTCTACCGCGAGTGTTTTGTCATGCTCAACTGCCAGTTCAAGGGGGTCCCGGGCTACTTCGTCCCTTTCATCTGGGTCGACAACGACTTCACCCTGATGCGGGGGTTCGTGCAGGGCTTCCCGAAGAAGCTCGGCAAGGTCTACCTCACCAAGCTCCACGACCTCTGCCCCGGGGTGGGGGGAAGGCGGGCGGGCGCCCGGGTGAAAGGCATTCTCGAGGCCCACGGCGAGCGGCTCGTGGAGGGCTCCATGGTCTTCACCCGGAAGGCGACGCCGGCGGATCTTCCTGCCGTGAAGTTCTACCTCATGCGTCACCTGCCGCGCATCGACGACCCGGCAACGCCCGCGGTCCACGAAATCACGGCGGGGAAGGTGACCGGCGCGAAATTCGGCGACGTGTGGGCGGGGGACGGCGACGTGAAGTTCTTCCCCTCGCCCTTCGAGGAGGTGGCCGACCTGGGGCGCATCAAGGCGACCGGAGCGTTCTACTTCAGCATGGGGATGACGATCAC
>JALOPC010000296.1 GCA_025454095.1 Syntrophales bacterium
TCCTTCGTGCCCGCCGAGAGCGGCGTGAAGGTCAACAAGTGGTCCTGCTTCGACGTCAAGGACGACATCGCCTCCCAGACGACCAACGCGAAGTTCTTTGCCGGCGGGGACGCCGTGACGGGCCCCAGCACGGTCATCAAGGCCATCGCGGCGGGACACGGGGCCGCAGAGGACATCGACGGCTGGGTCCGGAAGCGCAACGGCGAGCCGGCCTGGGTGCCGCCCTCCGAGGAGCAGATCCACATCCCCTTCGTCGTCGACGAGGAGACGGAGGAGTGCCCGCAGGCCCACATGCCCGAGCTCGAGGCCGACTTCCGGCGGAAGAACTTCGCCGAAGTGGAGCTGGGCTACAAGAAGGACCAGGCCCTCAAGGAGGCGACGCGCTGCCTGCGCTGCGACGCCGAGATCTGATCCCTCCGGGGAGATGCAATCAACAAAAAGCCCGATCCTGCGATCGGGCTTTTTTCTTGTCCTTCCCGTCTTCCCCCGGGGTCCCCGACCCGCGGGGCCCCGGACCTGCCCCCCGCCGACGGGGTCTAGGACCTGTCCCTGTCCCTTTCCGGGGGTTTCCTCGCTCCCTTCTTCCCCGCCGCCGCCAACCCGATCTCGAGGAGCTGCCGGATCGCCTCGGACATCGAATTGATGCGGTTTTCGAAGCGGTAATCCCGGAGCTTCTCGAGCAGCTCCCTGTCGATGACGAACAGGATCTTGGGTATATTTATTGACAATACCTCTAATAAAGTATAAGGGTATATACACAACATATGACCATAAGATCAGCGACGTTGGTGTCATAGTAGACAAACTGCAAGAGAGGTCGGACAGGATGAGTTTGTCCCATTTGTTACCAACGTCCCCGGTTGTTCTCCATCGAGTTGACGGAGGCTGCGTATGACGGACAGGAGCCAGGCGAGGGCTGACGTGCGGGAGATCCCCCGGGTCTTCGGAATCCGGATCGAGGGAAACGAATACGAACCCTTGTTCAGCTGCGACGATGTGGTGTACGTCGATTCCGGGATCATTCCCGATCCCGACGAGATCTGCTTCGTCATTCTCGGCCGGAAGGCCTGTTTCCGGCTCTTCGAAGGCCATGACGGGCGCCAGACCCGATTCACCCGCATCAACGATTTCGCCCGGCACGACGTGATCGGCGTCGAAAGCCCGTTCCAGCCCATCATCATGCGGGTGATGGGTGTCCAGAAGGGTCCGAGGCTCTACCCCCTGCGCCGCAACGGCTGCTCGAGCGGCCCTCCCGGGCTGGTCGGTGCCCCCGGGCCGCTGCCGCTCGACCGGGCTTCCTGTTAGGGAAATCCGGGGAGCTTGCGGTTGCAAATAACGGCCGCCGCGGACAAAAAAAGGGGGCCGCGGGCGGCCCCCCCCAGAACCGGACACCGACCGGTTTTCTAGAAGTGGTAGTTCACGCCCACCGTGATCATGTTCGTTGAGTAATCGACGTCGCCGCCGTGGATTTCCGGGTCCGTCCCGAACCACCGGTAGGTCACATCGGCCGACCAGTTCCGGTTGATCTCGACATTGACGCCGAGCAGGAACTGGTATGCCAGGGACGTGTCGCTGTCATCCAGCGGCTGCGAGGTGCCCAGCACCGTCCGGGTGCCGGACACGTCAACCGAGGAGACCCCCAGACCGAACCCCAGGAACGGGTGGATCCGCCCCTCGGGGTACCGGACCAGGAAGTTCACCATGAAATTGTTCAGCGTGGCGTCGCCGCTTTCGACGGACACGGACGTCCCCGCCGAGCGGTCGATGTCGTGCTTCAGGTAGAAATACTCCAGCTCCACGGCAACATATCGGACGGCGGGCGGCGCATAACCGAACTTCGCCCCCAGGGCCCAGGTCTCCTGGAGATCGGCGTCGAACTGGTCGAAGAAGGCAAAGCTCCACGTCGCCTCCGAGCTGAACGTGTAGCCCCCGAAGGCGCCCACGTAGAACGGGCCCGTCCCCGCGGCCGTCGCCGGCTGGACGGGGACCGCAACCAGGAACACCGACAGAAGCAACGCACCTGCCACACCGAGAATCTTCTTCATCGTTTCCTTCCTCCTCTACCCGCAACATGATTGTTGGATCGTTCTGCGGCGGCCGTTCAGCCCCGCTTGCCTTCCTCGTTCACCGGGATCCTCGACTCGCAGGGAACCGCCGTCTGGCACAGGCCGCAGGCGTAGCCCTCGAACCCGAAGTGCTCCACGATGTAGCCCTTGCAGGTCTCGTGGACGTGCTTCGAGCAGGGGATCTTGTCGTGCCCCTTCTCCGAGAGGGCATTCACCGGGCAGCGCGCCGCGCACTTCTTGCAGGTCCCGCTGTTGAACCACAGGCACCAGTCCCGGTGCCCCTTGTAGGGCCGCGGGGTGGGCGGGACCTCGATCTCGGCCACGACGGAGCCCACGCGCATGGCCTTCCCGCGCGGGGTGATCAGGCCGTCGGAGAGCCCGAAGGTCCCCAGCCCCGACACGAAGGCGGCGTGGCGCTCGGACCACTTCGAGGAAAACGTGAACGTCTCCGACGGCATGCGCGACCACTGGGGCAGCAGCGTCGGCGCTGCGGCACGGATGCCCGCCTTCGTCAGTTCCGCCAGCACGTGCCTGCGGAGCTTCTCGTTGACCACCTCCCCGTAGAACCGGGCCCTCGCCCAGCTTTCTGGCGGGTAGGTCTTCTCCCTGCGCGTCTCCATTTTCGTCTTCTTCGTCTGGGGTAGCACCCAGCTCACCACCGTGAGCGCCTCGGGCCGCACGCCGCCGTTCGGGAACGCGAGCATGAAGGCTTCCGCCGGCGTCCAGTGGAAGGGGCCCACGTGCTCCTTGAAGGATTCCCAGCAGGCGTCGTCGCCGCGGGAAAACCCGACGAGCGGGTCGTCCCAGGCCTTGTCGCGGGCTTCGTTCCCCAGCGTGTTCTCCGGCGAGGTGTTGACCCACTCCCGGATGAGCGCGGCGATCCATTCCGCCGGGCTCCTCGATTTGTCTTCCGCCATGCCTTCCTCCAGATTGGGGACGTTGTTTACTAATTCGAACAACTCGGTACCGCCCCGGCCCCTTCGAACGGGGTACTTCTCATTACTCGACAACGCCCCCCGCTTTCAATCCATTTTTTCGTCTGTGCGATCATCCAGCAGCGCGAGGGCAGCAAGGCTGATGAGGGCCGCCAGGATAAACCACCAGGCCACGGCGAGCCGGTCGCCCGTGAGCGCAACCAAAACCGTGCCGACCATCGGGGTCAGGCTCCCGAAGACCGTGACGCCCACGCTGTAGATGATCGCGAGCCCCGTCGATCGGACCCGCGTGGGAAAGAGCGCGGCCCCGACGGCGTAGGCCGGCACCGCGTAGACAACCAGCAGCAGCCCCAGGACGAGCTGCACGAGGATCAGGGAAAGCTCGCCCGGCCACCGGTTCAGCACCCAGAAGGAGGGGTAGGCGGCGATCAGCATCCCCGCCGCGGATGCCGTCATCAGCGGCTTTCGGCCCGCTCGATCGCACCAGGCGCCGACCAGGGGGGCGAGGCTC
>JALOPC010000297.1 GCA_025454095.1 Syntrophales bacterium
CGCGCGATGGGGGAGGTGACGAGCCCCGTCATCGCGACGGTGCTCGTCATGTCCTCCGTGTTCGTCTCGGCCGCCTTCCTGCCGGGTACGACGGGACAGCTCTACAAGCAGTTCGCCATCACCATCGCCATTTCCGTGGCCATCTCGGGCTTTGTGGCTCTCACCCTCACGCCGGCCATGTGCGGTGTGCTGCTCAAGCACACGACGCCGCCCGAGCGCGGCTTCTTCGCCAGGTTCAATCGCTGGTTTGCGAGCTTCACCGAGGCCTTCGGCCGCGCGGTGCTTCTGGTGATCCGGCGGATGACCGTCGCCTTCGTGCTCCTGGCCGTGATGATCTACGCCATCGTGCACTTCTTCATGGTGCTGCCCACGAGCTTCGTCCCCAACGAGGACCAGGGGTACGTGATGAGCGCCATCATCATGCCCGACGCGGCAAGCCTCAACCGGACGGCCGATGTCTCGCACCGGGTGGACGCCATCTTCGCAAAGATGCCCGCTGTGGAGAACCGGACGGAGATCACGGGCTACAGCCTCCTGGACGGCGGGTTCAAGACCAATGCGGGGACGTTCTTCACGACCCTGAAGCCCTTCGAGGAGCGCTACGGCTCGACGAAGACGGCCAAAGAGGAGAATGCGCGGGCCGTGCTCACGCAGCTCCACCGGGAGAGCCAAGCCATCGACAAGGGGCTGGTCATCCCCATCGCGCCACCGGCCATCCCGGGCATCGGGACGACGGGAGGCTTCGAGTTCTGGATCCAGGACACCGCCGGGGGCGAGCCGGCCGCACTCGACTCGGTCACGCAGCAGTTCCTCGCGAAGGCGCGCTCCCGGCAGGAGCTCAGCGGGCTGAGCTGCACCTTCCGCGCCTCGAGCCAGCAGCTGCGGGCCAACGTCGATAGGGACAAGGCCACATTGCTCGGTGTCCCGGTGGCGGATGTCTACAGTGCCATCCAGGCCCAGTTCGGCTCCGTGACCGTGAGCCAGTTCAACGACTACAGCCGTGTCTGGTGGGTCGTCCTGCAATCCGACCCGAGGTACCGCCAGAGGCCCGACGATCTCACCCGGCTCTACACGAGAACGAGCCAAGGCAAGATGGTACCCCTGTCGGCCCTCGTCGGCACCGAGTGGGTGACCGGCCCCGACCTGCTGCCGCACTTCAACGGCTTCCCCGCCGCCAAGGTCAACGGCAACGCGGCTTCCGGCTACAGTTCCGGTCAGGCCATCGAGGCCATGGAAGAGGTGGCAAAGGAAGTCCTGCCTCCCGGCTACACCTTCGCCTGGTCGGGGCTTGCCTTCGAGGAGAAGCAGGCGGGCGGCACGTCGGCCATCGCCTTCGCATTCGGCCTGCTCTTCGTGTTTCTCATCCTGGCCGCCCAGTACGAGTCGTGGACGCTTCCTGGGGCGGTCATGACGGCGGTGCCCTTCGGGATCTTCGGGGCCCTGCTGTTCAACGTCATCCGCGGTCTCGAGAACGACGTCTACTTCCAGATCGGCCTCCTGGTCCTCATCGGCCTGGGGGCGAAGAACGCGCTGCTGCGCGTCACTTTCGCCGTGGAGCTGCGCAAGCAGGGCAAGTCGATCATGGAGGCCACGGTGCTGGCCGGCGAGATGCGGCTTCGCCCCATCATCATGACCTCGCTCGCCTTCATCTTCGGCGTCCTGCCGCTGGCCGTGGCGATGGGCGCCGGGGCCAATTGCAGGCACTCGATCGGCACCGGCATCATCGGCGGCATGCTCGGCGAGACGACGCTGGCCATGCTCTACGTGCCCCTGTTCTTCTACCTCTTCGACCAGCTCACGGAAAAGCTCGCGGAGAGGAAGAAGGCGAAGGCGGAAGCGAAAGCAGGCGGAGGGGCCGAGGGCCCTCCCGAAGGCGGGCACGCCTCCGACGCTGGGGAGGGCAACTGACATGAAGCGAATCATCCGGATCCTGCTGGTCATGCATCTCCTGGGATTCCTCGCCGGATGCGCCGTGGGGCCCGACTACAGGCGTCCCGACCTGACGATCCCGGCATCGTACCGGTATGACGTCAGGGACGCGAGCGATGCGGCCAACACCGAGTGGTGGCGACAGTTCGAGGACCCGGTTCTCGATGCCCTGATCGACGAGGCCCTGGCCAATAACAAGAACGTCAAGATCGCGGCCGCCAAGATCGAGCAGGCGGCGGGCATTCTCATCCAGACCCGCTCCCCCATCTTTCCGCAGCTCAACTACAGCGGTGCGGCCGAGCGCCAGCGCCTGACCGAGTATGGCGCGACCCCCCTGTCCTCCGCCGTCCCGAACCCGCAGACGGCCTACCAGGTGCTGGGGTCGGCAAGCTGGGAGATCGATCTCTGGGGCCGAATCCGGCGGCTGACCGAATCGGCGCAGGCGAGCCTCCTGGCTACCGAGTATGCAAGGCGGGGCGTGGTCCTCTCGCTTGTCGCATCCGTCGCAAGCTCATACATTCAGCTGCGCGGGCTCGACGAGCAGCTCCTGCTCTCGCAGAAGACGCTTGCGGCTTACGCGGAGACGGTGCGGATCTTCGAGCTGCAGCACAAGTACGGCGTCGTCTCCCGGATGAACGTGGAGCAGGCCCGCTCCCAGTACGAGACGGCCGCGTCGGCCATTCCCGGGATCGAGTCCCAGATCGCGCAGACCGAGAACGCCCTGTCGCTTCTCCTCGGGCGCAACCCCGGCCCCGTCGAGCGGGGCAAATCGATCCTGGAGCTCACGATGCCGGATGTCCCGTCGGGGGTTCCCTCGCAGGTGCTGGAGCGCCGTCCCGACATCCTGCAGGCCGAGCAGCAGCTGGTGGCGGCCAACGCCCAGATCGGCGCGGCCAGGGCGCTGTACTTTCCGACGATCACGCTGACCGGCGGTTACGGCCAGGCGAGCGCCGACCTGTCCAACCTCTTCAAGGGGCCCGCCAGGGTGTGGAGCTACGGAGGGTCCATCACGGGGCCCC